>JABIBH010000168.1 GCA_018652925.1 bacterium
AAAAGATGATTTTGCTGAAGTAAGAAAAATAAGGAAACCTGCCCCGAAATATTTCGGGGCAGGTTTCCTTATTTTTCTTACTTCAGCAAAATCATCTTTTTGGTTGAAGTGTATTTACCGTCTGTTTTCATCTTGTAGAAATAAATGCCTGATGCTTGGCTTGTCGCATTCCATTCAACAGAAGTTTGACCATTTACAAGTGCAAAGCTTTTCACCAATTGACCTTTCAAATTGAATATCTCAATCTCTGCATTTACAGTGTTTTTGTTATTGAGATTGAACGAAATTGTCGTGGTACTGCTAAACGGATTGGGATAATTTCCATTCAATTTTGATATATTTTGAATGTCGCTTTCTTCAGTTTCGAGAACCTCACCGTCTATCAAATTAACAATAATTTCAGTGTTGAAAAGGAAGTTAGAAAGTAACGTTGTACAGTTACCTGCTGTCAATTTGGTAAACTCAAGCTCGATGATTGCACCAGCTCCAACAAGTGGATAAGCTCCCGCAAATCCTACCGAAATCGTGTTAGAGTCTTCTGCATTGACAGCAGCCATACCGCCGTCTGAAAGTAAGCCATCAAGATTATAACCACTGTATTCAATCAAACTCCCATCGAATGCAAAATTAAATTGGAAAGCAGTTACATTCCACTCTTCCAATAATTCACTTGTCGAAATGTTGATTGTGAATGTTTCACCTACTGCGATAGTACTAATGTCAAAATCAGAAACTGAAACTACTACTTCGTCCAAATCTACCACAACTCGCCCACCTTCAATTGGGAATTCGGTAATTAAACCTACCACATACTGAAGAATGTAAGATGCGTCCATTGCCTGAACTGCACCGTTACCATCTACATCGGCAGCTGTTGTTTGAGTTGCATCAAGGTCGATAAGACCTACTACACTTTGAAGGGTGAGTGATGCATCCATTGCTTGAACTACGCCATTACCATCTACATCACCATAAACGATTGTTTGTCCTTCGCCAACAAGTAAGCTTATTGGAATTACAATGTCGTTGCCAAAGCTGTTAGCAATAATCATTTCGGCGGTGTAAGTCTGACCGAAATTTAAGCCTGCTGTGTTGAATGTTACATCGATTTCATCTGTTTGATTACCTTCTAAACTACCGTTGTATTGACTCAACTCTAACCAAGAAATTGGAGGAACTTCATTAACGATGAATGTGGTTGTACCTTCTGTACCTGTATCAATTGTCCAGTTCAAATATTCTGTACCATCATCGCTTGTAATAATGAGATAATTACCATTCCAACCGTCACCGTAACTATCGGTTCCATTAACTGTATAAGTGCCATTATCGAGTGAAGCGTTGCCGCTGAATGGACATCCACCACTGGCGACTACTGTACCGGCTGAATTTTCGATTGTCCAGCTAATTTCACTTTGCCAACTACCACCGTCGCAACTAATCGTTACATTTGTGGGTCGCATATCGGTCTCGTAAGTTGCGTTTACATAATTTTCTGTGTCGTTTACTGGAATTCCCAAACCTGCTGCGATACTTGCTTTTTTCGCGATATCGGCTGCAATATCTACCACATATTCAGCAACTTCTAAACGGTTAGTTATTTCGGTTAAGCTAATGCTGTAAGTTACTTCGCCACCACCGGTATTGCTAAGTAAAAGCGTCTCGGTTGCGGTTGCATTTTCATCTACTGTTACATCAAATAACAATGGAGTTACTACGAAATTAGCTGGTTCTGGCACACCAACTGGTGGGAACACAATGTAATCTATCCAACCACAATCACTGCCACTTGCAACAGAACCATCTTTGTAATATTCCCATTTAAATGTGTGTTCACCAACCGAAACAGGATAACTCGCTTGTGTCCAAGCTATTTCGCCTGCCCATTCGCCTTGCAAGCTACCATCAATGTAGAATTTTAAATAATCATAACCGCCCTCAGAAGACACCTTATAATAGAAGCTAATTTCATCGCTTGCTAAAACACTGAGAGTCGTGGACATTTCTGAAGTTGAACTGTCAACGTGATTACTCGAAACTGCTGCATAAACACCTTCTTGAGATTCGCTTGAAATTTCCCAATTGGTTACCCAAGCGTAATTGGTGAAACCACCACTCTCGAAATCTTCAAAACATAAACCTACGGTTAAAGAAAAGAAATCGGAATTTGTATAATTATCCGCCGTCAGGTTCCAATCTACGATAATGGCGTATCCAATTGTAGCGGAAGGGCTAACGGTTACATTGATGATGGCGGTTACGATTGAGCCAGATGAGATTGTGCCAAATTCGAAGTTAGAACTATTTAGAGTTAAATATGGATCATCAATTGTAAATTCGACAACTGCGTTTGTCGCATCAGCACCACCTACATTTTCATAATAGAGTATCACGTCTGCTGTCTCACCTGGATCCAAAATATTGTTAGCGTTATCATCGATGATAACCGAACTCAAAATAACATTGGGAGCATTCAATTCCATCGAAAAACTTAATGGCCAACTATTTTGAGATGTTTCAGCTAATATCTCAAACTCAACCAAATGACCATCAGGGCAATTTTCTGCAACTGTAAGATTATAATTTGTCAAATTCAAACCTGAACTCTCGCCCAAAATATCGGCATAATCAGACGCATCTTGATTTAGCGTTACATAAGGGTCGCTGACGGAAATGGTTGCTGATACATTCGTCGCACTCGTGTTACCAAGATTGTTCAATTGTACCTGAAAATCGAAAATTTCACCAAAATCTGCCTGACCGTTTGCATCCAAAATATTAACAGCTCCGAGAGTGATGAACTCATCATCCAAAGAAATCGGTGGACCAGTTATCAAAAGTGCCATCTCATTTTCCAAATGTTTAGCAGAAAGTGGATAGCTGTTGTTAAAAGTATATTCCAAACCAACCGTGCCAGTATGATCTTCGATACCAACCGTTGCGTACTGACCGTGATTAGATGGATAACTACCTGTATCATTATTAGTTACAGCTTTATATTGGAATTTGATCTCGCTGTTGCCTGTAGCAGTCGGATAGTAATTGGCATCGTATAAAATGACCTGGAAAGTCTCTTCCGAACCACTGCCTTCATTTTGCATATTGTCCCATTCCACAATCACAGTATTATTTGTAGAATTATAATAGGAATAAACCTCACCCGTTTTCAAATCATCCCAAAACGGTGCTATCATCCCAGATGGACCCATCGGACCTGGAATTAACCAGTTCATAAAAGAGGTATCATCCGTGTCACCTGGTGCAACCCAACCGTTGGAACAAACCGTCATCGTGTTGTATTCCTCACCGTAAAACACAAATGAAATTGGTAAATTGATGTCAGCAATGTCACCAGTATTTCCATTATCATTCAAATTCAAATTGGTACCAAGGGAATTTATCTCAATCCAAGCGTACTCTGGCACATTGTAATAACTAACATCTTCATCATCGTAAATGTAGTAATCACCAGCATCTGGACCTATCGGATCACCAATTGATGCTTCGCCTACATAAAGCTGGAAAGATGTTTCGGCACTAAAACCAGCAGCGTTATACAAATGTAAATCTAATGTGAAGACACTGCCATCTACGATTTGAGTGTTAGCGGTAATTGTGAAAGTATCAAAACTATTTTCAGCTTCGCCGTTGGCATTGATGTCACCGAAAAAACCGGTGTTATCTTCAATAGCGATTTTGCTGTTGCTACAACTCAATTCACCGTAAATTTCACTAGCAGCTATCGTACCAATATTTTCCAATAAAGTACTTAATTCGGCTGTTTCACCCGGATTCATAACATTAGTACCACCGTTGATGTGATAATCTATCACATTCATATATGCACTTTTTAGCGTGATAAATATCGTCTCGTGCCATGCGTTGCCAGCATCATCAACAATCGAAACTTCAAATTCTACTACTTCGTTATGCGGAGCAGATGTGGAAACACTAAATTCAAAATCATCGGCTGGATAACTGTCATTACCTGGTGTTAAATTTGTGTAATTTTCTTCGTTATCTAAAATTGTAATATAATCACTCTCGGTAGAAATTGTCGCAGTCACAGCTGGAATAGTCTCGCTTCCACTGTTTTGAAGCAATAATCTCAACTCAATTGTTTCATCTGGATTAACATCACCATCATCGTTACCAACAGAATCGTTAGTGTTATTATCATCAATACTAATTTCCGATACATTGACCGCACGATCGTAATTTGCCACCGTTACATCAGCCAAATAGGGAATGTAATTTTGCTTGGTTACTGTCAACTTCATCGCACCAGTTTCAGTTGCATCAACCGGTAGATGAACATTACCGTTTTCATCTGAATAACCACTCACAAAAATATCAGCGGACTCCATCAAAGCGGTTACCCAAACTCCTGATACTGGTTGACCATTTTCATCTGTTACAATTGCTGTCAAGTAGTTGGCACCAACTGACAATTGGGTTTCATGAGCTACATTCAGCTCTTGCGGAACGCTTGTCCAGACATCCATACCAGGGTCACCCATCAAATTAGTCCAATAAGAAAATTCATCAACTGTACCTGCTGGATTTTGTGGATAATTCAAATATAAATTCAATTTACCACGATTCAATGCACCGCCAATCGTGGAAATTCCATCTGAAAAAATACCGTAATAGATACCAGCATCTATGCAATTATTAAAACAAGTATGAGTACTAGAGGTTGCAGTACCAATCGAGGCTACAGCACCTTTGGGATTAGCTGAACTACCTGCACGAATGAAAGTTTCACTTCTCGCTTCATCCCAATCTGAATCGAATGTGCCCGTATCGCAAGTTAAT
>JABIBH010000014.1 GCA_018652925.1 bacterium
GCCTGTATCAGGTGTTGTGGTTACAGCAGATGTTACCTGACCGCTGGCATCAAAGGTCACAACTCCATTGTCTCCAACTACAATGTCGCTGCCCTGGTCCGTGCCGGCATCTACATAATCGCTGCCGCTGCCGCCAAGGACAACATCAGAGCCTCCGTCTGCAAATATGAAATCATCACCGCCAAAAGCAGGATCTGTGGTTTCTATGTTAGTCAGGGTGCTGGAAGTACCTGTCGGGTCCACTGTAAACTGAGCAGAACCACTGTCTCCGATAATAATATCGTCTCCGGTCTCGGTGCCTGCGGGGACAAGATCACCTGTCAAAGGATCAATTACCATGTTCACGTAATCACTTCCGAATCCGCCAAGGACAAAATCTTCACCTTCACCAGCAAGGATAGTGTCTCCTCCGCCAACAGCAGGATTTACTGTAAATATCATCGCAGGTTCACGGCTAACGCCGTCTGTCCTGTCCTCTGTCCGGACATTGTGACTGATCTCAAACGTCGGCAGTCCAACAGTATTGGCAACCACCAGGTGGTCCCCTTCTACTGTGACTGTATAGCCATTGACAAGTTTAGCAGCAAGGTCAAGGTTCAATGCAGTAGAAAGTTCAAGTGCAATTCCGGCAAGTGTCTCCATGCTGTCATCTACAACCGTATAACTTG
This sequence comes from bacterium, assembly GCA_018652925.1. GTDB lineage: Bacteria > Krumholzibacteriota > Krumholzibacteriia > LZORAL124-64-63 > LZORAL124-64-63 > JABIBH01. Next base: position 669 of record JABIBH010000014.1, read on the forward strand.
CAGTACCTGTAACAATATCACCCTCTTTGATTTCTATGGTCCATGTTTCATTATTCATGGCCGCACCACTGAGAGCTATTCCTTTTGATGTAACCAAAGGATCAGCATCAATAGCGGTTCCGGATGACCCTGGAATCAGGTTAATGTCAAAGGCCTGGTCTTCCATATTACTGATGATTAATTTATTTCCATCGGCACTGACCGCATAACCGGCTGTGCCGGCATGTCCTTCCAGTGCTACTGCCAGGCCGGCAGCAATGCTCGTCAGGCTTTCAACGGTTTCGTCTATAACTGTATAACTCACAGCGGCCTTAACCGCACCGGATTCAATTATCTCAACTCTCCATGTTGCTCCATTTATTACATCACCACCCAGACCAACACCTTTTGTGTTCATCAAATGGGTCATGTCTGTAGTTGAACCAACAGAAGGAGCACCGGTACCAAGAACAGTAACAATCTCACCAATTTCATTAATATAATGAACCCTGCCTTCATCTCCGAAGATAATATCTTCACTGGTACCGCCGGTAATATCGTCAGCGCCATCCCCGCCAAAAATTACCAATGGCAGGCTTGATGCTGAAGCGTCAACAATGTCATCACCGCCCTGGGTGTTCAGTACAAAGAAGCCATCGGTTGAAACATCAAGGGATACCGTAACATCATCAACACCCTGGTTTGTATTCAATGTTGTGACTGTACGAACACCATCGGCCTTGTGGGTACTGTCTACGGTAATAGTATCACCTGCCGTACCGCTCCAGATACTGATGCCGCCGGCAAAATTTCCATCGGTACCGGCATAGTTTATTACTCCAGGGGCAAGACCTGTTATAGCTGCGTTAGTAATCAGCACATTTGGATCTGCTACTATATCACCAGAACCATCCACGTTAAGGGTATTTGTTCCTGCTCCGGCTTCAATGTTCAAGGTACCACGGACCTCATCCAGAGATCTGTCATCATTGTAGATATTAATGGTGTCATCCCCGGCTGCAGTATCCAGGTTGGTTATCGTCGCTGCTGCGCTGCCTTTAACCTGTAATGTATCATCGCCCGATCCAAGATCAATGTTCAGTGTTTCCAGTCCATAGTAATTAATTCCATTAATACGTGTATCCAGAGCAACCGTTCCATTTGCCGGTACCAGAACATCTATATCCAAAGGATCTATTAGCAGATCTTTATATTCCCCCTGGAATGTTATGGTGAAAACATTATCATTCTGGGTAATAGTCAGATTTCTGGTATAGGGCCTTGAAGGATCATAAGCGGCATCTTCAAACAACCTGCCCTGATCATTTATTGTTCCATTAGGATTGAGCACATTAGCCAGAGCTGCCAGTACATCATCAGCATCAGCATCATAGGCAATAGAATTGGTCCATGTTATCTCGCTAAGATCATCAGGGTTGTTTCCCAGCCTTAAGCCAAGCCTGAAATCACTTGTTCCATTAATAGTAAGGGTCTGTACATTGTTCAGTGTATGATTAACAGTTCCATCTTGAATCGTATCTATCCCGACATCCACTGAAACATCTAGCGAAGTAACAACAAGGCCGGTATCATCAGTGTTTTCAGCCCATTCAAGTTCCGGCAGGTCAAGTCCTGCAAGCTCTCCTGCGGCAGAAATTTTATAAGTGGTAGTATATTCTCCATCATAGTCCCTATCCACATGAATCCCTGCAGCGCCATAAAGCTCTTCAAGCCGATTCTGAACTTCAAGTACTGTCATACCATAATCAAGTGTTACGACAGCATTATCCGTACCGCGAGTTACATTGGCAGAATCAACAAGTCCGGCATCTGTTCCAAACC
>JABIBH010000169.1 GCA_018652925.1 bacterium
AGCAATTGGAACACGGAATGGTGAACAACTTACATAATCCAAACCTACACGATGACAGAAATCGACTGAGCTTGGATCTCCACCATGCTCACCACAGATTCCCAAGTGTATATCGCTGTTAGTTGCACGACCCTTTTGACAAGCCATTTCAACCAACTGTCCAACACCGGTTTGATCCAACTGCTGGAACGGATCAGAAGGTAAAATGCCTTTTCTGATATAGTTATCAACAAAATCCTTGGTGTCGTCACGACTATATCCAAATGTCATTTGGGTCAAGTCGTTAGTGCCAAAACTAAAGAAATCTGCATGCTCTGCAACTTGATCAGCAAGCAAAGCGGCTCTTGGAATCTCAATCATTGTTCCTACAAGGTAAGAAAGATCTGTACCAGAATCTTTTATCAGCTTGTCAGCTAACTCTACTGCCATGGCCCTTAGATTAGAAAGTTCCTTCACAGTACCGACCAGTGGAATCATAATTTCTGGCTGAACGTCTACACCCTCACCTTTAACAACAAGAGCTGCTCTGATGATTGCTTCAACTTGAGTTTCATAAATCTCAGGATATGTCAACCCAAGGCGGCAGCCTCGATGACCTAGCATAGGGTTCGACTCATGAAGAGCATCAATCCGCTGTACAAGATGGTCATAAGAAACGTTTAATTCACCAGCCAATGACTTGATCTTGGCAGTCATATCTGAAGTTGGCAGGAATTCATGTAGTGGCGGATCAAGCAAACGAATCGTTACAGGGAACCCGTTCATTGCACGGAAAATCCCCTCAAAATCATCCTGCTGCATTGGTAAAATATGGGCGAGTGCCTTAATTCTGCCTTCAACATCTTCAGCAAGAATCATCTCACGCATTTTTGAAATACGTTCATCACCAAAGAACATGTGTTCTGTTCTGGTAAGTCCAATGCCTTGTGCACCAAATTTGATTGCTTGCTTTGCATCATCAGGTGAATCAGCATTTGTTCTAACTTTCATGCGACGAATTTCATCAGCCCAGCCCATTAAAGTAGTGAGATTATTGTCATCAAGATTTGGCGCAACAAGTGGAGCCAGTCCATTAATTACATGACCCTTTGTGCCGTTAAGGGAAATCTCATCACCAGCCTTAAAGGTTTTACCACCGATCTCCATAGTGCCTGCAGCAAGATTTATAATAAGGTCACCACAGCCAGCAACACACGGCTTACCCATGCCACGAGCAACAACAGCTGCATGGCTGGTCATACCACCACGAGCAGTAAGAATGCCAGTAGCTGAGTTCATGCCATCGATATCCTCAGGGCTTGTCTCTTTCCTGACCAATACAACATCTTTGCCAGCTTCAGCAGCAATAACAGCAGCTTCAGCAGTAAAGACTACTTCTCCACAAGCTGCTCCAGGTGAAGCAGGAAGTCCCTGTCCCAGCACTTCAAGCTCAGCATCCGGATCAATCTGCTCATGAAGCATCTGGTCCAGGTGCATCTCTGGGTCAACAGACATTAAAGCCTGATCAAGAGTCATCAATTTCTGATCATGCATTTCTACAGCAATTCTTAATGCTGATATACCGGTACGCTTACCAGTTCTTGTCTGGAGCATCCACAGTCTGCCATCTTGAATTGTGAACTCTACATCCTGCATTTCAGAGTAGTGTTTTTCCAATGTATCTCTGATATCTGCAAGTTCTTTATATGCTTCAGGCATAATTTCTTCCAGAGTTTTCATATCTTTTGCAGGACTACCGTCAGGAAGCCTGTCACGTCCATCATTATTCAATGATTGCGGAGTCCTGGTTCCAGCAACAACATCTTCACCTTGCGCGTTAACAAGGAACTCACCATAGAAGAAATCTTCACCAGTTGATGGATCCCGTGTAAAAGCAACACCAGTAGCAGAGTTTTCACCCATATTACCAAAGACCATTGCCTGAACATTTACAGCAGTACCCATATCATGTGGGAACCTGTTCATTTCACGATAAGTAATTGCTCTTGGCGTATCCCAACTACGGAAAACTGCTTCAACACTACCCCACAGCTGCTCAACTGGATCTGTTGGGAATTCGATTCCACATTCTTCTTTTGTAATACTTTTGAATGTAGAAATAAGAGTCCGCAAATGAGCTGCGCTAAATTCAGAATCAAGTTTTACACCAACATCTGATTTCAATGCATCGATTGCATCTTCAAATTTTTCACCATCAACACCCATCACAACATCGCAGTACATTTGAACTAACCGACGGTAACAGTCATAAGCAAATTCTTCATTGCCACTTTGCTTTACCAGGCCGAGAACGGTTTCATCGTTCAACCCAATATTCAGAACAGTATCCATCATACCCGGCATTGAAACTTTTGCGCCACTGCGGCAAGAAAGTAACAGCGGATCATCCTTGTCAGCATATTTTTTTCCCATAACTTTTTCGACTTTTGAGATTGCTTGCGCAACTTCATTTTTCAAGTCATCAGAAATATTTTTATCTTTCAGATAACTGATACAATAATCAGTTGTAATTGTAAAACCTGGAGGAACAGGAATGCCCAGGCTGGCCATCTCAGCCAGATTGGCACCTTTTCCACCTAACAGAGCTTTCTGCTTTCCATTACCTTCAGTTTCGTCTTTACCAAAAAAATAAACTTGTTTCTCGGCCATGAGGTTGCCTCCGTTGTTGACCTTGTTCTTAACATTTTCTAGACTGACAAAAGGCGTTTTCGCCTGTTTGAAATAACATGAGCCCGACATAAATGCCGGGCTCAAATTTAGCCAATAGACTCCGTAAATTCAACCGAAGTTCAAAATTACCTGATAATAATTATCTTACTGAAATAGTCCTCACGTCCAGGTGATTCGACTTTGTAAATATAAACACCTGATGCAAGCAGTTCATCTGAATCATTTCTGGTAAACCATTTAATATTTCGTCCCTCTTGTAAATCAGGAGTTAAATCAGCAACAATATCTCCGGAAACTGTGAATACCATAACTCTGGAACCAGCTGGTAGATTTGTGAAAGTAACTAATTCACCAGGGGCTTCAGGGAATCCAGCTTCAAGCCGAAGTGGATTTGGGTATGCATATACAAGTTCCTCACTATCAACACTCAAAGCATCCCTATTAGCATCAAATCGGACAATGTTCCCATCGCCAACAAGTACTGGATCACCAAATTCATCTAGTGGAACTAGTGGATCATTTGGAAACCGAGGCGAATACAAGGGATCGTTGGTAATTGCAGGTCCTGAGACTGTAGCTGTATTACCAGAATCAAATGTTGAAACTGCATAATAATAGATGAAGCTGTTAAAAATACCATCATCAAAAAATGAGACCATTCCAGGAACACTGAAATCATAACATGCGGACCTCTTTTCAGCCCAACACTCTGGCTCAATTGGATAATTTTCATCTCCACAATAATCAAGCATACATGTCTCTGGATTGTTTTTATCATAGAGGCCAATAAGTTGCATGTCTTCCATGCTGCCAAACTGACTCCGCCAAACAGCATAGCCTTGAAAATCCTGAAAAATCAGGTCGAATGCTGTAGTTTCGAAAAGTGTACCTTCACTAATAAGCAGGTTGATCCCTAATTCCAGATCTTGATAGTTCTCTTCAGTTTGTGATTTATAGATTGTGCTGGATAATGAAAGAGAAGAACCTGGCTGGAATATACCACCTCTTTCAGTTGCGACCCAAAGTATCGAATTACTGGATTTAGTCAGTTTTGAGCAATCCGTATTTCCAGGTAAATCTACCAAAGGAACAATCCAGTTATCGTCGCCATATGCACACTCTAAAAGACCATATTGATCGGCAATAGCAAG
>JABIBH010000170.1 GCA_018652925.1 bacterium
CGACAACACTCAAGCCCCTGAACCATCGCAAGGTGACGAGGTTACCGGTACACTGGTGCAGGTTGGTGAAATCGATTCGTTTGTTGATTTCGGAGGCAGAAGCGAGCTGCCAATTTCAACCAGCGAATTAAATGACGACAATGGCGAGCTTCAGCATCAAGAGGGTGATTCAATCACTGGATATGTCGTTGGCAAAGGTGATGACAAAAAACTTTCACTTAAACAAAAAGTTACAGGTAAGGATTTCACTGTTATAGAGCAGGCCTATGACAGCGGTATGCCATTAACCGGCCGCGTCAGTGAAATTAACAAAGGTGGCTTTGTTGTTGATATGGGCGGGCATCGTGCTTTCTGCCCCATCTCACAAATTGATAATAAATTTGTAGACAACCCCGAAGAATATCTTGATCGAGATTTTGAATTTAAAGTTACAGAGTTTTCAGAATCCAAAAAGAAACTTGTTGTCTCTCGTCGTGCTTTATTGACTATTGAAAAGGAACGTGAAGGTGCGAAGCTACGTGAAACATTATCAATCGGCGATATTTACAAAGGTACTGTTCGCAGAATAATGCCATTTGGAGCATTTGTAGACATCGGTGGACTTGAAGGATTGGTTCATGTTTCAGAAATCTCCTTCGAGAGAATTGCCGATCCCAAAGAAGTATTGAGTGTTGACCAGGAAGTCGAAGTTAAAGTTGTCACCATCCGTAACCTTGGTGGCGGTCGTGAGGAACGAATAGGGCTCTCTATCAAACAACTTGATGGTGACCCGTGGAATGACATTGGTGACAAGCTCAAGCAAGGTGAAATGGTTAAAGGTGTCATTACTGGCATGGCGGATTTCGGGGCTTTTGTTGAACTGTTACCAGGAATCAGAGGCCTGATTCATGTTTCGGCAATTAGCAATGAACGAGTTTATCATCCCAGCGACGTGCTATCTGAAGGCCAGGAAATTGAAGCAAAAATCCTGGAAATCGATCTTGAACGGAAAAGGATTTCGTTGACTCTTCTTGAGTAACCTAACGTTTGATTTGTAGCATTCTGTTTATTGGAATCAGAGCCTTCTGTCTTGTCGATTCGTCCACAAGAATTTCGGGGGCTCTGTTTTTCATACAGTCCCGCAATTTTTGTAATGTATTCAATTTCATGTATGGACATTCGTTGCAATTACATGTTTCGTCCGCTCCCGGAACGGTAATAAACTTTTTATCGGGATTTTCTTTCTGCATCTGATGAATAATTCCCGGCTCTGTCATTACAATAATTTCCTGCACTTCACAATCTCTACAGTAATCAAGTATCGATGCTGTAGAACCGATGTGATGGGCATATTGCAACAACTTTTCAGTACACTCGGGATGAGCAGTTACCACTGCATCCGGATGAGCCAGCATTAAATCTACAAGCCGTTGCTCACTGAACTGTTCATGCACTTCACAACTTCCGTCCCAAAGTACCAGTTCCCGATCGAGCTGTTGAGAGCACCATCGACCCAGATGTTTATCTGGAGCAAAAATCAGTGGCTGACCTTCAGGAAAAGATGCCACAACATTTACAGCGTTGCCAGAGGTACAAATAATGTCACTCATAGCTTTGGTGCTTGCAGAACAGTTGATATAACTGACTACTTTGTGATCTGGATATTTAGCAATGAATTCCCTGAACTCATCTTCTGGACATCCGTCGGCAAGGCTGCAACCTGCTTCCAGGTCCGGAAGTAGAACCTGTTTATCGGGATTCAGTATTTTAGCTGTTTCTGCCATAAAGTGCACGCCGGCGAAAACTATCACATCTGCCTCTGCTGCTGCCGCTTTATGACTTAATGCAAGACTGTCACCGACATGGTCCGCAATATCCTGTATATCTGGCTCCTGGTAGTAATGCGCCAAAATCACAGCGTTTAATTCTGTACGTAAACTGTTAATCTCGGCAATCAGGTCGTTTTTTGATTGTTCCACGATATTTCCTTAACGGGTTAACCAGCAGTTACATTCCCTGATAATAAGATACAAAAACCGAACAGTTGCAAGTCACTATGGACAATCAACCTCCAGTTGCTTAATATTCATAGGACTCACAATCGATTTTTTACACACAGATCAGTCAGGTCTGTTGTGTTTGTACGCAAGATTTTTCAAGGAACCTTTTGCGATGAAAAACAGTCTTTTAGTTACAGCTCTTCTTCTTACTCTGATAATTATCTTTGCTGGTTGCACTGAAGAAATGGAAACAATCAACCAACCAGATGATTATCCGGATCTACCAATCTCAACGTGGTTCCTTGATATTCAAGGCACAGCGGCTGACGATATCTGGATAGCCGGACAACCTGGCGTGTTAATGCACTTCGACGGCACCAACTGGAGTCTTGAAGACCATGGGGATGTAACTCTTACAAACCTCTACAGCAACACCACTGGCACTACTTTTGTTTGTGGACATTCTGGTACCATCATGAAAAACAGTGGCAGTGGCTGGTCTGATATGAGCACTGGCATTGATTTAAACTTGTATGGTATTGGCAAAGGCCCTTACGGTGATATCTTTGTCTGCGGTCAAGGTGGAGCTCTTTTGAAGCTGAATGGCTCTTCATGGGATAATACTCCTGACGAAATTTTTTGGATTAGTCAGAATGACACAATCTTGAGAAGTAGCGATGATATCGAATCATTCAAGACAATTAACAAATATGCAATCGGTGGCAGCGATGCAATTCTGTTAGTTGAAGCTCATCCAGACTCAACACATCAATATTGGGTCAAAGGACCTATCGAAGCCAGTTTGGGTGAATGGATTATTGCAGGGTGGACTGACGAGCAAGCCATCGACAACAACTGGCTTGTTGGAGCTGAAGGACCCCTCTACCGCCTTCTGCAAGCAAATGATGAACTGTCGTATGTTGAAACAAGCAGCCCAGGCGGCGACCACACAAATCTACCTGACCTTACTGACATCTGGGTAGATGAAAACAATTCATGCTGGTTCACCAGCAGAAGTGGCCAGGTTTTCAAACGAACTCCAATGGTAGTTGTTGAAGAGCCTGACTACGCTCTATCTTATGAAGACC
>JABIBH010000171.1 GCA_018652925.1 bacterium
AAGGGGAGAACACTCTAATGCAGCACAGATACTGGACAATATCGACAATATTTATAACTATCCTTCTTTGCTTTGGGCTATGTACCATGCCACGAAACTTTCTGATGCTGACAAGTCACTCAAAACAGCTGATTTTATCAAATCCGAATATCCAATATCACTGGCCTGTTTGGCAATTGAAACAAATTCCAGCTTGCCTGTTATTGAACCTGAAATACTACCGTTAGAGGAAAAGATTGCTTTTCAAACTGACGGTCGTTTCTCTATCCAATTTGCTGCATTTTTCGACCGATCAAATGCACTTACTTTCAGTGATTCGTGGCAAGACATCATTCCTGGCCTTGAAATAGTGAGTTTCAATTCCAATTCTGGCGGGATGATTTACAGGCTCAGACTCGGTTCCTGGAAAACCAGACCTGATGCTGATTCTGCTTCTGATTTCTACAAGAATAAATATGACCTGGAATCAATTATCATTGATACAGCTGATGAATTATGAGGAACTCAAAAGATAATAAAATCAAACTTACTCCTGTGCTTAAACAGTACATGGAAATCAAGAATGCACACCCTGATACTGTTTTGCTTTTCAGAATGGGTGATTTCTATGAAACATTTTTTGACGATGCAAAAATACTTGCTGATGCTGCAAAAGTTACTTTAACAACCAGAGATAAGAACAGTGATCATCCTGTACCGCTTGCCGGAGTTCCGCATCATGCAATCCAGACATACCTGACAAGACTATTGAGTGCAGGTCATACAGTTGCTATTTGCGAACAGGTAGAAGATCCTGCTCAGGCAAAAGGATTGGTAAAGCGGGAAGTTGTTGAAGTAATAAGCCCTGGTACAGCCACTTCTCCAGACCTTGTTGAAGCCAATGCGTCAAATTACTGTCTTGCTTATCATCAAAGTAAAGATGGTAATGCCGGGTGGGCCGTTCTTGATGCTTCCACAGGCGAATTCAAATGTGGCCAGGAGCATATCTCTCTCTTTGCAATTTGCGCGCGGTTTAATGTCCGCGAAGCTATTGTCTCGGAAACAACCGAGCCGGAAACTATTTTAAACTGGCGGCAATCACTTCCTGGAACCGTTGTAAATACAGTCAGCGCGTCATGGTTTCACCCTTCATTTTCAAAAACATGCCTGTGTGAGCATTTTGGAATATTGAATCTTGATCCGTTTGATCTTGAAGATGAAATCTATTCATTTGCAGTAAGTACTGCTGGCGCAGTATTGAAATATTATTCCTCACTTTCAATGAACAAGCCCGCTCAAATAACAACCCTGATCCATACTAATCGTTGCGATAAACTGCTACTTGATGAAGAGACACTTCGCAATCTGGAGATATTCAAAACTTTCCGAGGCGACAGGGGTGAGGGCTCAGTCATTCACCATATCGATTTTACGATAACAGCTATGGGTCGCCGACTTCTGGAAAACCGACTTGCAGAACCTCTGACAAATATCGAGTTGCTCGCCAACTGGCATCAGACTGTTGGCGCGAGTATAAAAGATCGGGATTCCCGATTGAATATCCGCTCACTTCTGCAAGGCGTTGGTGACTTGCAACGCATGTCAGCCCAAACAATATCAGGTAGGATTGGACCTTCCCGGTTATTACAGTTGGGAAAATCACTCAATGTTTTTGATGAGTTATTAAATAGCATCACATCGGATTTAAAGGAATCGGTTTCAGTTTTATCTGAATCAAATTCAATACCTGACTTGACTCATCTTGCTGAACAAATCACATCTACTCTTGCTGACGATGCTCCAGCTCTGATGAAATCTGGTGGATATATTGCAACAGGGGTCAATGAGCAGCTGGACAACTACCGTGTAATTGTTTCTGATACACGTGGTTTCCTTGCAAATCTGCAACAATCTGAACGCGACATCAGTGGCATACCAACTCTAAAAGTTGGCTTCAACAGGGTGTTTGGATATTACCTGGAAGTTACTAAAAAGCATCTTGATAAAGTGCCTGAGCATTATGAACAAAAGCAGACACTTGTTAATGCATGTCGATATCATACTCCGGAGCTTAAAGAGGCAGAAAACAAGATCATCGAGGCTGAAAGTAATATTTCAGATCTTGAATCCGGAATTTATTCCGAGCTGGTAATTTCTGTTGCCGATTACATTTCCAGTTTGACTGAAGCAGCAAATATTCTTGCGACAATAGATCTCGTAACATCATTTGCTGAACTTGCCGAAAAACATAA
>JABIBH010000172.1 GCA_018652925.1 bacterium
ACAACCGCATTTTACTACATCAGTATCACCAAAAGTTTGGAGACTTTGCCTGAAACAAGAAAGGCAGTTGCAAAAGGTGAGATTGAATGGACCAAAGTCAGAGAAGTTACCAAAGTTGCAACTGCGGAAACTGAAAATCAGTGGTTGAAGGTTGCTAGAAACTCTACTCAAAAAGAGCTGGCTGTAAAAACCAGACAGGCATCTGATAAAGCCAAAAACGTATCACAACCTGAGTTGATTCCATCTGCACCATTGCCAAAAGCTGAACCCAAAGTTTCAACTTCCTTGAGTTTTTCAGTTGAACAGATGGAACGGTTCAATGCGCTGATTGAAAAGATGCACAAGCAAGGCGAAACCGGAACTCGTGAAGAATTGCTTATCAAAGCACTCACAGATTCTACAGTTCAAAATTCCCCACGTGGGGAAAATACTTCATCAACTCAAATCGTAATTCGTCACTGTCCTGAATGTGGAAAAGCTGAAACCGGAGCTGGTGAAATCAGCCAGAATGATCTGCAAAAAGCATATTGTGATGCCCAAGTGCTGGAGAATGGCAGGAACAAGGCAACAATAAGACCGTCAGTAAGAAGAGAAGTGATGAGCCGTGACAATCATACTTGTCAGGGCCAAGGTTGCAGCTCAAAAAGGTATTTGGAAGTGCATCACAAGGTGCCGCGAGCATTGGGTGGGAGCAACAATGCTGAGAATCTGGTGACTTTGTGCTCAGCTTGCCATCAATTTGTGCATCGGCATACCAGAACAGAAACATTTACAAAACATGTATGACATGTACTATTCTGTTGAAGTCCTAAATTCTTGGAGTCAACTGGAATTAGTTGTTGAATAAAGGAGCTGTCAGTATGTCCAAACTTATAGAGATGTTGAAAATTTCTCATACTCCGATGGTGTTTGTTACTGGTCTTAGCGTTCTTGCTATCGCTTGTTCTTCCAGATGGGTTCTTCCAGAGCCAATAAATCCTTTTTTGTTAACAATTCCTCCTATAATTGATGCTATTTATGAGAGCTTAGCAAAAAAATATAAAGAAGCAAAATTTCTTAATCCATGGTATTGGGTTTGTGCAATCATATTAACAACAGCTTTGTTAATCATCTTTCACATGGTTTAACAATATGACTTTGGTGTCTGTTGAGATCGTTAAATAGTTGTCGCTAAAAAGAGGAAAACATGTCCGATTTCATATTACAATTCAGCCCTGTGATGCAAGCATTAATTGCTACTCTTTTTACTTGGGGTGCAACTGCCGCAGGAGCGAGTCTGGTCTTTCTTACCACTCATATAAATCGCAAGCTTATGGATTCGATGCTTGGTTTTGCAGCTGGAGTAATGATTGCTGCAAGTTTTTGGTCCCTTCTTGCACCAGGCATAGAAATGGCTGAACAGATGGGGCAGATTCCATGGTTGACAGCAGTCATTGGATTTATGAGCGGCGGAATTTTCATGAGGTTGGTGGACAAGATTTTACCACACCTTCATCTTGGACTGAGCATCGACGAAAGTGAAGGCGTAAAGACTTCATGGCAACGAAGTACCCTTCTGGTACTTGCAATAACTCTTCACAATATACCTGAAGGCCTTGCTGTAGGTGTTGCTTTTGGAGCAGTGGCAGCTAATCTTCCTTCTGCAACAATTGGAGGAGCAATTGCCTTGGCAATCGGAATTGGAATTCAAAACTTCCCTGAAGGTACTGCTGTATCAGTGCCGTTAAGAAGAGAAGGAATGAGCAAAGGGAAAAGCTTTTTTATGGGACAAGCTTCTGGAATTGTCGAGCCAATCGCGGGTGTTATTGGAGCACTGTTTGTCTTAAGAATGCAGAATATTTTACCATACGCTCTCTGTTTTGCAGCTGGGGCCATGATTTTTGTAGTAGTAGAAGAACTGATTCCTGAATCTCAAAGAAAACATGAAAACATCGACCTTGTGACGATGGCAACTATGACAGGTTTTTCGATAATGATGATACTTGATGTTGCTTTGGGTTGATGGTCGGAATTCCATTTCGATCTCTCAGTTTGCAAAAGAAGTTGATGGGCAGGGTAGAAGTTTAATCTTATACCCTGCCCGCTTTCAATGGAGGGCAGCTACCTGTAAAGCGCTTTCATGCGTGACCACGATGTATTCTCATTGGCGACATTTATGTTACTGGAAACCAGTCTGTATATGTCTGGTCCTCCATTGAGATAAGTTAATTGCACCATGCCTATACCTTCAGCATACCAACGAGCATCTCCCGCGAAATTTAATTCCTCAACATGGAATGCATTAAAATTACCAGCGGGTGTATTGACGGTTTCCTCGCCGACGAAGTGTGACAAGTAGTCCGCTTCATGCAGCAGGTTGTTTCCTTCAAAATCAGCATAAACACTGACATGACCAGCAATATCCCCAAGATTTTCCGGCGCAAACCACACCATCGGTGGGTCAAAAACTACTGGGTCTTGTGTGGGGTGCCCTTTTCGTGCATGGAGCTGTAGTTGTCCTAGCTCATTCCAGGAGAGGTATTCATTGTAAAAAATGTAACCACTACCTGTATCATATTCCAGGTGGTACGTCATGCGCCCCATAACCGTAAAAGTTTCGGCAATGGTTATAGTGAGGCTGTTACCTGTGTCGGTCTCATATGACCAACTGTTTCCCACCTCCAGTGGCATTGCAGGCTCGGCTTGTGCCTGGTTAGTCATCGACATGAAAATTACTGCCAAACACATGACAGCCAAATATGTGAAACTCTTGCTAGCACGGAGGAAATTTGAATGATGCATAGAATCATCCCTTCCAAAAATTATGAAAATTACAGGAAATAAACAAAGGGCTGGCTAGCAAAGATTATTGGCGTACCTCTCGAATCCCAGGGGAGATTATGGTGACACAGGTAACTTAGTATATACCTGGCAATTACAGATTATACTAACATCAGCTCATAGTTATGGTTCCAATTTTACGATTTATATTGGACACCAGAATAATTTGCAAAACTACAACAACTAGTGCTATACTGTTTAAAGTTCGAAAATTCTTAAATTCTCGGGGTCAACCGGAAGCTGGTTAGAATCCAGCGCGGCCCAGCCACTGTAAACGGTGACGAAGTTTGCAAATGCCACTGATGAATAATCGGGAAGGCGCAGACCAAGGAAGAACCGTAAGCCAGGAGACCGATCCAGAGAACAAGGCCATCATACCTTCTTGGGAGAGGTTTCTGGCATGCCAAAACTGGTTTTTCTTTTTCTCATTTTTTCAATAATTGTAAACGCGGGCGAACCTGTGCCTGCTGTTATGGATACTGTTGTAGTTAGCTCTTCCAGTGAGCAGGATATTTATACAACTGTATCTGTAATTCCTATTGATCAATCTTCATCAAGCAACATAGCCGACATTCTTGACAGTTTACCCGGTATACAGATTCGCAGATATGGCACTCATTCTGAATTGACAATCAGAGGTGCATCGGCTGGTCAGTTGCTGGTTACTGTTGATGGCATACCAGTTGGCAATGCTCAATCTGGCACCACCAATCTGGTTGATATCCCTCTGAATCGATTCGAAAGCGTTGAAGTTTACAGAGGCAATTCGCCGGCAATGTTTGGCAGTCGTGGAACCGCCGGAGCTGTTAACTTTGTAAGCAAAGATGCTGTAAGTAATGGCACATCATTGCATCTTTCTGCCGGTTCTTTTG
>JABIBH010000173.1 GCA_018652925.1 bacterium
GGCAATTGACGACCACCAATAACCAGCGGTTTCTGCAATGACTCATCAAGCCATTCTGGCCACTTGCTCATAATTCATCTCCGATTTTGATATCGTTGGCATTAAAAACAGGGCCATCCTTGCAAGCAGTTTTGTAAGACCCGGCAACAGTCGGTACAACACAACCTCGGCATACGCCAAACCCGCACCCCATACGTTCCTCCACCGACACAAAACATTTCCAACTATTTTCGGTAGCCTGTTTTTTTACAGCCTGCAGTAACGGAGTTGGACCACACGAAAGCACAGTTGCATTTTCAGGTAACTCCATCGATTTGAGCATTTCAATCACATTACCATGAAATACTTTTTTGCCTTCTGGAATATTCATATTGTTATCAACTGAAACCAGCCAATTATCAGAAAGTAATTCCCAAGGAATATCGCCGCCATCACGACCACCGAAACAGAGCACATCAGCTGATTGACCATAAATTTCAGACCAGGAAAGCATTGGCGGCAGCCCTACCCCACCTGCAATCAGGATATGTGGGGCGGTTGAATCTGGTTTCGGAAATGGGTTACCAAGTGGAGTAAGCAATTCAAGTTGTTGACCGGAATTTGTTGATGCCAGCCGGTTTGTTCCGCTACCAACAGCCTTGTATAACAACTGCATTTTTGTATCCTCGCAAGCAAGAATAGACAGCGGTCTGCCAAATGTTGTTGGCTGTTCAACCCAATTAACCATACAAAACTGGCCTGGTAAAAATCCTGATTGTTGATGGAGGCTAATCTCCAGCAAATACATCGAGTCAGAAACCATTCGGTTTTCCAGAACTTCACCAATAACAGTTATCGGTTTATGCAAAATGACTCTCCATGTTACAGACCACGATATTTTTTCGCGGATCGTTTTTTGCGTTCCTTCTTCTCTTTTTTCATAGCTTGCCCGGCTCTGACTTCAATTGACGATTCCAAATCGACAATCAACTCTGGACCTTGCAATTTTATAAGGTGATAACCCTCAGAAAGCGGAATTTCAAATTGCACAAGTTCCGATGGCTTACCTTCTCTGTTGTCTCCATAACCTGCCAACTTTGACGGGTTGAATATGAATGTCATTCCATCGAGTGCCACTCCATCAACAGTTACATTGAGCAATACAACTTTGGGTCCAGCCTCATCGGTATCAAAGTGAGCTCTCACGTTTCCAGTCAATGACCCTGACCCCGGGAACAAAAATGTGGTGCCGTTGTCTGCAAGTTTGTACCAAATCTCACTGTTTTCAGCGATCTCTTCACTAACAGGAGTTACCTGTCCTGCCGGCATACATTTTTCGATGCCATCTGTGGAGACAATAGAATCCTGTGTAGCTGCAACCGGTTCTATTTCAGGTTCTATCTTTGATAAAGAGTCAGCTTCAGCAAATTGCTTGGCATCAAGTGCTGTAATTACAACAGATTCGGTTGGTTGCCATATTTCAGGTCTTTGTTCTGGTGGTAAGGTCAGCATGGAATCTGCAACAACTTGTAGAGAATCGGCCAACTCTGCGAATAGAACATCACGAATTACGATGGAATCAGGTTCCTGACTTTTCAAATATGAGAACAGTGTACCGTTTTTTTGTTGTAAGGAAAAAGCTTGAGAAGAATCCGGGTATCTAACTAAAAGTGTGTCTATTGCCACAGAAGCTGAGTCTGGTTGATCCAGATAATCCCGATGAGTAATGATAATCCCATAGAGCCCGCGCACAGCAGCAGAAGTATCTATGCTGTCGGCTGAAGCAACTTCCTTGTAAAGAGGCAAAGCCAGATCCGGTCGCACCATGCCAAATAACATTGAGTTTGCCTGAACCAACTTAAGTGCGGGTACTTGATCAGGGTTTGCAGTATCAAGTCTCTGGTCAGCAGCCAGATACCTGTCAAGAACATCCTTACGGGATTTTGTGCGATCAGGATTATCAAGCAATGTGCTGTTTCTTGCAGCACCTCTGTACTGTTCCAGCGCCTCTTCAAGTCGCCACTGTTTGAAATAGATATCACCCATCAGCTCGGAGCCACGGGTTCCAACTTCGCCAGTGTTCCACTCTGCTGGCATATTTTCAATCATTGGAGCAGCATCGTCCCATTTTTGCTGAGCTGCGAGATTCTCTGCTTCAAGCAACAATACCAGGCCACCAGCTTCAAACATGCTTGCTTCATCACTAAGCCCCGACAACATCTGATCAACTTCATCATATTTTTCAAGTTTAACAAGGCATCGCCCAAGTAGCAGTTTTGCTGAATAAATATCAGCAGGTTTAGCTTCTGAATCTTGAACTGAGCGCAGTATGTCTGCAGCATTTTGATATTCATACAATTCCCA
>JABIBH010000174.1 GCA_018652925.1 bacterium
CCAACCGATTCATGGTTGAGTTTCATAAGAAATTTGCTATACCGGTTGCATGTCTGGTCTTTGTTTTGCTTGGTTTGCCAATGGCTATCTCAACTGCACGTAGCGGAAAAGGTGTCTCATTGAGTCTGGCTATCGGGTTATTTCTTGTTTATTATCTTTTCCTTGTCGGTGGCGAAAAAATGGCTGATCGCGGTATGATGCATCCAGCTTTGGCAATGTGGCTTGCAAACATCGTTCTCACTCTTGTAGCAATACCTGCTCTTATGATAACTTTAAAGGAAACTCCACTTTTTCATCGGAAACAAAGCTCATCTCCTGAAATATCCAAAGAGAGTACATCGATTTCATGATTATCCAAAAATCAATTATGAAAAACTTCGTTCGCATATTCTTTGCAACTCTCGTTGGTGCTGTAGCGCTATTTACGCTTGTTGATTTAATGGATCATATCGGAAGTTTCATAGATAACGATGCCTCCATATCGCTTATTGGGCGATACTATATGTATAGAGCACTTTGGACTGCAGATATTTCAATGCCAATTGCAATGCTCATGGCCACACTTTTTACTGTTGGCAACATGTCTCGTTATAATGAAACTACAGCACTATTTGCCTCTGGCAGGTCACTTTTACAGATAACCCGCCCTCTTTTATTTGCTGCACTTTTTATGACTTTTTTCTCATTCTTATGGGGTGAGTATGTTGTTTCATATGCCAACAGCAACTCAAACCACATTTGGGAAGTCGAACTCCAGGGACATCAA
The DNA here is from genome assembly GCA_018652925.1 of bacterium. Classification (GTDB taxonomy): domain Bacteria; phylum Krumholzibacteriota; class Krumholzibacteriia; order LZORAL124-64-63; family LZORAL124-64-63; genus JABIBH01. The sequence continues at coordinate 767 of JABIBH010000174.1, forward strand.
GACCGTGCCAGGCCCACCTCGGACATAGCCTCCCACGGGACTGATGGCTATTTATATTATGCTCGAACATTTGTACCCACTCGAGATTTTATCAGTGGATTCAGAGCTCTAATAGTTGAGCAATCAATTGTAAAAGAGCGGTACGATGCAAATGAAGCTGAATGGGTTGATGGTCAATGGCAATTGCGCAAAGGGACGCATCGTATCTTTTCGCCAGATGGTGAAATAATAGCCCCCTTCGAAGAATTAAGATCAGGCCTCAATGGCATCACTCCTGAAGGATTGCGTCGAGAACGGGTAAGAGCCGAAGACATGAACAGCAGACAACTTCTGAGAATGAGCAGGCTTGTACGAGCAGCTGGCGGTGACGCAGTTGAATATGAAGTAGACCTTCAATTTAAATTCTCATTCCCTGTTGTACATCTGGTAATTGTTTTTTTGGGGATTCTGCTTGCTTCTGGAAATCGTAAAACAACGGTGGCGGCAGGTTTCGCTTGGACAATCATGGTCAGCTTCGCATATTATATAGCAATGCACTTCGGGAGAGCTCTGGGCCACAATGGTGCGATGCCTCCTGTAGTGGCCGCTTGGTCAGGCAATATGCTTTATGGAATAATCGGAATAATATTTCATGCAAGATTGCGCCGTTGACAACTTGCTTGATTGGCTGCCACTCTTTATCTTGATGGTGCACGTAAACTGGCAACTATGACATCTGTCATAGTTAGGTATTTTCTGTTATCGATGGAGCATAGCTAATGCGTACGAATTTAATTTTTCTCCTGCTAATTGCTGGAATTATGATTTCAGGTTGTTCTACTGAAGAGAACCGTGTCCCTGCATTTAGTAGAATAGATACTTCAATTGATTGTGGTGCTGCACCTTTGACAGTTCAATTCAACGCGTATGCTACGGGTGGAAACTTGCTTGAATCACCAACAGGTGGCAACACTTATCTGGACATTGACTGGAACTTTCAAGATGGCAGCTCCGGGCACGGCTCCGTTGTCAGCCATATCTTCACAGAGCCAGGAACTTACATTGTTGAAATTACAGTTACAGATGCTGATGGCGATGGAGAAACCTGGTTCAGAGAAATTACAGTTTTATCTGATGTTATGACTGTCCACGCTTTTCCCTCAACATCTGTTACAGTTTCCTGGGTAGAGATGACTCAACCATCTCCTTCTTATCCGGAAATAATTAGTAGCGAAAATGGCACCTACCCAACTGGCAGTCTGGTCATAAACGAAATTATGGTTCACAATACTTCTGCATTTGCGGATCCAGACCACCCAAGTCTATTCCCATCATGGATTGAACTGTATAACGGTACTGCCGCAGATATTAATATTGGCGACTGGTATCTGAGTAATGACATATCTTACCCGAGGCGATGGACATTCCCAACAAACACCATCATTCAGGCTAACGGGTTTTTAATGATTATGGCTGACAGCAGAATCAACCCTAACGGCATTGTATTACATGCCAACTTTGAGTTACTCCCCGATGAAGATTGGATTGAAGAAAATCCAGAATGGGATGGAAGATCCGAAGTTGTTTTATCTAGTTCTGACAGGGAAATAATCGACGTCAGACGCTTCACTCCTACCGTTGACGATGTTTCATACGGTCGCTATCCTGACGGCAGTACTAATGCTACTGTTCAATTCGGGCTAGATGTTGAAATGTGCGGAATTGGACCAGGCAGTGATTATAGCCGCTTCGAAGGCACTTGGGAAACACCGAGCAGAATCTATGACAATGTCCGGGCCCCATTGCATACTTTTGACTTTTATGATGCAGGAATAGACACTATTACTGTATCGGTATATGACTACCAGACAACATATACAAGAACAGACACAGTTATCGTAGAAGTTCTAATTCCGTAGTTCATACTCTTATAAAAAAAAAGGCTGAGCCAAATGGCTCAGCCTTTTTTTATTATATGTTTTTTAAAGCATTGCCTGCAACTGATCAACCATATCTGTTTTTTCCCAAGTGAAGGTTTCTTCTTCTCTGCCAAAATGCCCATAGGCGGCAGTTGCCCTGTAAATTGCTCTCTTCAAATCCAGTTTTGTTATGATACCTTTCGGAGTCAGGTCAAATAACTTTGCTACGATTTCCGCTATCTCCTTGTCAGGACGTTTTCCTGTACCAAAAGTATCGATCATCAAAGACACTGGCTCAGCAACACCAATTGCATACGCAACCTGAACCTGGCATCTATCGGCAAGTTCGGCAGCGACAATGTTCTTAGCTACATAACGTGCAGCATATGTGGCTGATCTGTCTACCTTGGATGGATCTTTGCCTGAAAATGCGCCGCCACCATGAGGTGCGCTACCGCCATAAGTATCGACAATAATTTTTCGGCCAGTCAAACCACAATCACCTTGTGGACCGCCAGTCACAAATCTTCCAGTCGGGTTTATGTGGATTTTCAGATCGTCTGAGTCGATATCAAATTCAGCTATGACAGGTTTGATTACTGACTCAATAACAGCGTCTCTGATCTCAGGTTGCTCAACATTATCAGTGTGCATTGTAGACACAACCAATGTATCGAGTGCTTTTGGGCAACCGTCTTCATAGAGAATTGTAGCCTGTGTCTTGCCATCAGGACAGGCCCAGGGTAAGGTGCCATCTTTGCGAGCGTTTGCCAGGCGCTTTGCAAGGCGATGTGCAAGTGTTATGGGTAAAGGCATCAAAACATCAGTTTCGCGGCAGGCATAACCAAACATCAGCCCCTGATCGCCTGCTCCCTGTTCATGTCCCTCATCTTCTTTCAATCCTAATGAGATATCCGGACTTTGCTTATCAAGGGAAAGCAGCACGGCACAAGTTTCAGAGTCAAAACCGAATTCACTTGATGTATAACCTATGTCCTTGATTACACTGCGAACCAATTCTGGAATCTCTACATAGGTTTCTGTAGTAACTTCACCAGCAACAATTGCCATTCCAGTAGTTACCATGGTCTCACACGCGACCCTGCTTTCCGGGTCATCAGCCAGCATAGCATCCAGTATTGCATCCGATACCTGATCTGCTACTTTATCCGGATGCCCTTCTGTAACTGACTCGCTTGTAAATAAATATTTCTTCATATTTGACCCTTTTCATTTCCGTATTCCAGCTCACACCAGTCGCCAATGTTCACACTACCAGTGTAGTTATCAACAGATGCACTCTCGCCTACCAAGCTGTCGGATAATTTGCTATTAACAACTTTTGCGTTGGGACCAATCACACAATTACTTAACTCACAATTCCTGATTACCGCTCCGGATGCTATGGAAACAAACGAACCAATCTTTGAATCAACGATTTCTACACCACTGGCAATACTGCATTGAGGGTAATCACCGGAATCTATAGTCTCAAGCAACGCTCTATTAGTTTCAATCCAGGTTTCCTTCTTGCCACAATCATACCAATCTTCAATTGGTGCGATTGAAAACTTCAGCCCCTGAGCAAGCATGTCCTGCAACCCGTCAGTAAGCTGAAACTCACCTTTATTGCGTTTATTGTTTTCAATAATATCGGTCATAGCATTCCATAATGCCGATGCGTCCCTTATCAAATATGCTCCCACAATTGCCAGATTACTTGGCGGAACTTCCGGTTTTTCGACAAACTCTGCAATAGAGTCACCATCCATCCTCACAACACCAAACCGCCTTGGGTCTTCCACTTCACGAACTGCAATACAGTTCTCTTCTGCAGCCAGCAGCGAAGTATAATCAGCTTTCAGAATTGTGTCCCCAAGTATGCAAAAGAACGGATCGGCACCAATTGCTTCCCGAGCTATCCACAGCGCATGACCAAGACCAAGAATTTCAGTTTGCACCACAAATGTGACATCTACTTCAGGATATTCTTTATGAAACCATTCTCGAACTGAGTCACCACAAAAACCTACAATTATCACAAAACCATCAATTCCGGCTTCCAATAAGTCATCAACTATATGACCAAGTATAGGTTTCCCCGCTACAGGTAATAGTGCTTTGGGTTTGTTCAATGTATGAGGGCGCAATCTTGTGCCCATTCCAGCTGCTGGAATTAATGCTTTCATCTACTAAAGTCCTTCCGTGAGTCTTTCTTTGAGTGTATCGATTCTAGCTACAGGCATTGGGTCTTTGTCTGCAACCTGGGCAAGATGACATGAATAGTAATCACCAAATTGCACCATAGAGAAAATTCGGGCAAGTTTAGATTTACCTTTTGCTTGAAATTCTTTAATAAACTTGAACTGACTATTGAGCAAATCATTTGTTATTTCAACTCGTTTGGATACTTGTGGATGCTCGCCATTACCCCTCAAAACGATCAGGCAATAATCCCCGGCAGTATTATCCCACCCAACAATTTCATTATGATCAAGTTCGGGATAACAGCCATGACTTGCTGGATATTTGGAATTCTCATTAACCTGAGCTTTAATTCTAGACCCAACGGCATGCCAATCGGGGCTACAAGTATGAATTATGAGATGCGTGTTCAAAGAATCGGCAGCCCATTCTGCTGTTATCGAATCAGAAGTTGAATGAGATTTTATTCCTGCGCGCAAAACTTCCACAGCTTCAGATAAATCAGCTGAGCAGTTTGGAATAACATCAAGTTTCGATGCTGAATTAAGCAGGGCTCCAAGACCAAAGCCAAGAGATGCTCTTGGTGGCATTCCTGGTGGTAACACAACAACCGGGATATTGTTTTCAAAAGCTAATTCAGTTAATTTCCCACCTGAAGAAATGACAAGTTTTGGGCTATTTCCAATTAGCGCTTCACTAAAACATGAAAGTGTTTCTTCTGTATTGCCCGAGTAGCTACTGAACACCAACAAATCTTTTTCATCGACCCATCCAGGAAGAGAATATTCTCTGTTTACTGCAATCTGAACACCAGCATCTTCAAAAACGGGGCGCAGCAAATCTCCCGCAATAGCAGATCCCCCCATTCCGCAGACAACTACAGAATCAGGGCTATCAATTAAAGGAACTAATTCAGACAAGCCCTCAAGGCGACTGCTTGATTCAAGATTGTCTGGCATTCCTGCAATCAGATTCATCATTGTTTCGATACCACTATTTGACGACATTTTATCCCTCTAGTTGTTCTTTCTGACACTTTTCTTGGCAATTAGATATTCATCGAGGTGAGCTTCCGCTTCAGCGGCAGTTGAAAATGACATCAAGTCAGACAACAACTGCTTTGCCTCTGACATTGTTGTCCAGCGAATGACCTGTTTAACTTTTGGTAGCTGAACTGCGTGTGTACTTATTTCATCGAAACCCAAGCCCAGCAGTACCTCAGCAAATCGTGTTTCAGAAGCCATCTCACCGCAAATACTTACTTTAATTCCAGCATTATGTGCAGCATCTATGGCCGATTTCATAAACCGCAACACCGCAGGGTGGAGTGGTTGATACAGATATGAAACTCTTCTGTTGAGTCGGTCCATTGACAAAGAATACTGAATCAGATCGTTCGTTCCTATACTGAAAAAATCGCACTCAGCAGCTAGTAAATCAGCAATCGCGACAGCAGATGGCGTTTCCACCATTATACCAATCTCCACATCGGGATCATGTTCTATGGACTCAGCAGCCAGTTCATTGCAGCACTCTCTGCATATCTGCCTGGCTTTCCTTAGTTCATCAACACCGGTTATCATCGGAAACATTATTTTCGATGGTCCACCTGCGGCGGCTCTGAACATGGCCCGCAACTGAGACTTTAACAATGCCGGATTTGCAAGAAGAAAGCGAATGCCACGCCATCCTAAAAAGGGATTGAATTCTTTTCTCGCACCAAGATAGCGTTGGACCTTGTCTCCACCAACATCAAGAGTTCTGAATACAACTGGCCTGCCATCCATTTTTTTAACTATCTCGCTGTAGACTTCCATCTGTTCATCTTCAGAAGGGATGCTGCCATGTTGGAAATAAATATATTCTGTTCTCAGAAGCCCAATGCCCTCACTACCACACAACAAAGCTTTATCTACTTCAATCGGTAGCTCTATGTTATTGAACATTTTAATTCGATGACCATCTGGAGTTTCTGCCGGAACATCTTTCAGATGTGCCAGCTTTTCATTCAGCGCACTTTCCTTATGATAAAGTAATTTGAACTTCCTAATTATTTCTTTATCAGGGGTAACAATCAATTCTCCCAGATGTCCATCTATTGCAACAGAATCCCCATCGGAAAGGCCAGTCAGAGCCTCGCCTAGTCCAACTACAGCGGGAACACCCATACTTCGGGAAAGAATTGCAACGTGACTTGTGCGACTCCCCTCTTCAAGCAGAAAGCCAAGCACATTTGTGGTCCCAATTGCAGCTGTGTCAGAAGGAGTAAGTTCATTTGCACAAACTATACAATCCTCTGATGGGCCAACAACTTCGTTGTGATCCAAGCCCATTAATATTCTGAGAACTCTTTCTTCTACATCTCTTAAGTCCAGGATTCGTTCTTTATAATAACTGTCCTGCAAGTCATGGAATCTGCTGACAACTTCTGCTATTGATTTAGTAAAGAGGTACTCTGCATTCTGAAGTTCTTCCTTAATCCTGCACAAAGTTGAATCCAGGATCAGTTCATCCTCAAGAATCAGTAATTGGCTTTCGATAATTGCAGCTTCATCCTTGCCAAGTTCTGCTTTCAACTTAGCAGCAAGATCGCGAATCTGCTGCGCTGCAACAGCGACAGCATCCTTAAACCGTTTTTGCTCAGGTTCTATATTTTTCTTTAGTATGGGATTTGCAACAGGCTCCGGCCGCTTCTTTTCTATACAGAACAGTTTCCCAACTGCATAACCAGGTGAAGCTGCGATGCCTTTAATTACTGCCATCTGCACTTTCACCTTCAGGTTCAGCCAGATCTACTTCAATTAGTTTTACCAACGATGCCAAAGCTTCAGTTTCATCAGAGCCATCTGCTTCAAGATCAACAGAACATCCATAGCCAGCTGCAAGGCTGGCCAATCCCATTATGCTCTTGGCATTGGCAACTCTACCATTGAACTCAACCATTACCTCGGCAGAATACTGTTTTGCAACTTTTACAATTCGGCCAGCAGCTCTAAGATGAAATCCAACCGGATCTGATACTACTGCAGTTGCTTTTTTCACTTTATCCTCCTCAACTCCTCAACAGAGTTAATTTACAAATATGACAGAACTGCCAATACAGGCAGCATTGTTAGCACAATCCCCTCAACAGGCATTTTCCTTTTTAAAATAACAAATGAAATCACACCTGTAACCATGACATAAATATTGGATACTGCACCAGTTGTATCACTATTTTGATACACCCATACTACAACTAATCCAGCTAAAATCCCAGCCAAAAGTGTTGCAACATGCCTGGCTATTCCAATCGATTTATGCCAAACAGATTTTGTCATCAAATCAGCTATATCCAGACCCAACTCGAAACCAATATTTAGTGATTTCCAACGCAATATCAATTGAGCAATAGCAAACAACAAAACGGGCAAAAGCGCCGTCTGCGGTCCACAGCACAAACCAGTTACAATTGAGAGTGACAATAACGCCGGCCTGAGTCCCAGCCAGAATAACTGATCACCAAGAGAGGCCAATGCCCTGCCCAGAGACTCTTTATAGCTCGATATTAAATGCTCGGGGTGTTCACAGTTTTCATCTTCAAGCCTAATCAACCCACCTATCAGGAAGTTTGCATAATAGGGATTTGTATTGAAGTATGCCAGATGTCGTCGACAAAAGATTACTTTTTCTTTCAATAAAAGACTACTTGATTCAAGCCATGGATATAATACATAAATCAAGCCCAGACTTTGCATTCTTCTTGAGGTCCATGAAGATTGTAAGGCAAGACTTCTGAAAAACAGTCTTTTTCGTATCTTGCGTAGAGTTTTGGTTTTGGACATTATCCTAATCCTTTGACAAGAGTCAGAATAACAGCAGTTGCAACAGAACCAGCACCCAGTAAAATCCAACCTCTATGCCTGACATAGAGTTCAATTATGGAAGAAATACCCACAGCAACAGTCAACATAGGG
>JABIBH010000175.1 GCA_018652925.1 bacterium
CCAGTTCCGATGGAATTGCAGCACAGTTTACTTCGACAAGTGGATTTGAGTGACGATTACTACCGGCATGAATTGCCTTCACGACAAGCTCTTTGCCTGTTCCATTTTCACCTGTAATTAGAACCGTTGCATCTGTAGGTGCTACTTGGTCGATAAATTTATGTACATCCTGCATTAAAGAACATTGACCAATAAGAGGAGCATTATAGCCAGTTCCATCGCGTAATCTGTTTCTGTCTTCTTGAATTTGTGTGAATTCTATTCCATTTTTCAGCGTCAGCAGCAACCGGGATCGATCCAATGGTTTTTCCAGAAAATCGTAAGCTCCCATTTTTACAGCTTCGACAGCAGTGTCTATATCTCCATGCCCGGAAATTACGATTACCGGCATTTTATATCCAAGTTCGTTGAATTTAGCGAGAACTTCAAAACCATCCATACCAGGCATCTTTATATCCAGAAATACAGCATCGACCTGATTTGCTGCCATCACAGATAAAGCTGAGGGCCCATCACCAGCAGTCAAAACATTATATTTTTCGTAAGTTAGTATCTGCTCAAAAGTTGAACGGATAGCAGCTTCGTCATCTATTATTAAAACGGTTTTCACAACATTCTCCTAGAAAACTTGCTACCAGTGTAACAATCGGTTATGACTTACCAGTCCAACTTTCACTGTAACGGACTCCATGTCAAGACCAGAACGGCATTTTTGATGAAACAACTAATTAGAGATATACCAATCAAATCCATTCCTGAACTTGTTGCAGCAATGAATCAGCCTAAATTCAGAAGCAAACAGCTTCAACAATGGTTATGTGGAAAAGGTGCCCTTGAATGGGATCAGATGTCTAATATTCCTGCCTCTCTACGTAATAAACTTGCTGACAAATTTGCACTCTCAGGGCTCAGCATTGCCGAGCAACAATTATCTTCTGATGGAACCAGGAAATTCCTGTTTATGCTTAGAGATGAGCAAACAATCGAGAGTGTCATTATTCCTATGGATAAGCATTACACTTTTTGTGTGTCATCACAGGTTGGGTGTGCAATGGGTTGCTCTTTTTGTGCAACTTCCCGTGGTGGCCTTGTGCGAAATCTAACCAGCGCTGAAATTGTTGAACAAGTAATCCATTTGCAAAAACATATTTCAGATGACAAACCAAAAAGCTGGAACATTGTATTTATGGGTATGGGCGAACCTCTGGATAATTGGGACAATGTAGCTGCCGCTATAGAAACATTCGTCGATGAACAGGGATTCGATATATCACCCCGTCGAATCACAATTTCTACATCGGGGCACATTGCCGGTCTGAAAAAAATGCAACGCAGTGAATATGGAGTTGGACTCACTGTGTCGGTTAACAGTTGTGATGATAGCGTGAGGAAAAAACTGATGCCTGTCCCAGGGCGAACACCCCTTCCTGAAATTCTTGACGCAGCGGAAGAATATTCCAAAAGACTTTTTGGTGGAATCACAATTGCTTATGTGTTGCTTGAGGGAATTAACGACAGCAAATCGGATGCTAGAGTTCTTGCAAGTTTAGTCCGAGACAGACCGTTTAAAGTCAACCTGATTCCACTTAATGCAATAAACGACAAACAAAAGAAACCACAGGAAGATCAAATCCTGCAGTTTCAGAAAGCGTTGGCTTCGTATGGTGTCAGGTCATTTATACGATCCAGCAGCGGTGAAGACATAGACGCGGCTTGTGGGCAGCTGCGCAACAAACACAAATAGGAATTATACCAAATCGGAAAGCGTGGTTTCACCCAAAGCTATTTCCAGAGCATTTTGTGCTTTCTGCCACACTTTACTCATGGCACAATCTCCTGATCGATTGCAAGGATCAATTTTCCGCATACAATGGTTCAGAGCGATTCCACCCTCACAAATATCTACAATCTCGAAAAGTGTAATTTCAGAAGGATCTTTTCCAAGAGAGAATCCACCTTTAACACCACGATGTGATTTAATGATATTTTTTTGTGTAAGCGATTGAAAAATCTTGGCCAAAAACGCTTCTGACACTTGGCATGCCTCAGCTAGTTCTTTAAGCCTGACAGGAGAGCTTTCGGTCCGCCCAACCAACTCCATCAATCCCCTTATTGCGTATTCAGTTTGTCTAGTTATCTGCAACATTTGGCTACTTCCATTTTCCAAAGTGAATCTAAAGAATCAAGACAAAGATGAGCGTTAAAGTCTTGTTGTCAAATACTCACCTTACATTGAACGCCTATATTGGCCACCAACCTCATAAAGAGTATTGGTTATTTCGCCCATAGAGCAATGCCTCACGGTATTCATCAACTCAACAAATACGTTCTCACCTTTCAGAACTGCGTTGCGTAATGCTATCAAAGATTCGGATGATTTGTCACTGTGATTCGATTTGAACTCTGCCAGATCTATCAGGCGCTGACTCTTTTCCTGGTTGTCACAACGAGCTAAATGAATATCGTTGCTGTCTGCTTGAGCCGTATTGGTGCTGAGATATGTATTCACTCCGATAATTGGTAATTCACCAGAATGTTTTTTATGTTCATAAAGAAGACTTTCTTCCTGGATCTTTCCACGTTGGTATTGAGTTTCCATAGCACCGGGGACACCCCCACGTCGGGAGATATTTTCAAACTCAACAAGCACAGCTTCTTCAACAAGCTCTGTCATCTCATCAATAAATGCTGAACCTTGCAATGGATTTTGGTTTTTGGCCCAACCAAGCTCGCGATTGATAATCATTTGAATTGCCATTGCTCGTCGGACTGACTCTTCACTTGGCGTAGTAATTGCTTCATCGTAAGAGTTTGTATGCAGCGAATTGCAATTATCATAAATTGCCATCAATGCCTGTAAGGTTGTGCGAATATCATTGAAGTCAATCTCCTGCGCATGCAAAGATCGACCTGAAGTCTGGATGTGATACTTAAGTTTTTGTGAACGCTGGTTAGCACCATACTTATCACGCATTGCTACCGACCAAATTCGACGCGCAACCCTCCCGATTACAGTGTACTCCGGGTCAAGCCCATTACTGAAAAAGAAAGACAGGTTTGGTGCGAAGTCATTGATATCCATACCCCTGCTGAGGTAATACTCCACATATGTAAAACCGTTGGCCAAGGTAAATGCCAACTGACTGATAGGGTTGGCTCCAGCTTCTGCAATGTGGTAACCACTGATTGACACGGAATAATAATTACGTACTTCGCGATCTATAAAATATTGCTGTACATCGCCCATAAGCTTCATAGCAAATTCAGTTGAAAAAATGCAGGTGTTTTGAGCTTGATCTTCTTTTAAAATATCTGCCTGAACTGTGCCTCTGATATTGGAAAGCGTTTGTTTTCTGACTTCAGCAATTTCATCTTTGTTCAACTCGCGGCCAAGCTCATCCTGTTTTTTCTGAAGTTGTTGATCAATTGCGACATTGAAATACATTGCCAACATAATCGGAGCAGGGCCATTGATAGTCATTGAGACACTGGTGTTTGGATGACATAAATCAAAGCCATCGTAAAGAGTTCTTACATCATCAATAGTACAGATTGAGACTCCACCCTCACCGATCTTGCCAAAAATATCCGGGCGCTCTTCAGGATCTTCACCGTAAAGAGTCAGGCTGTCATAAGCAGTAGAAAGTCTTTTTGCATCATCATCTTTGCTGAGATAATGGAATCGTCGGTTTGTTCTTGCCGGAGATCCTTCGCCAGCAAACTGACGCTTTGGCTCTTCATCTGTTCTCTTGAAAGGGAACACACCAGCTGTGAATGGGAACCGGCCGGGAGCACTTTCCAATCGTGAGTAAATCAAACGATCCCCTGGGTCTGTAAAGGCAGGAAAAGCCACCCTGGGAATACGCGTTCCTGAAAGAGAAGTTGTTGCAGTATCAAATGACAGTTCTCTGGTTCTTACTTTAACTACAACTTCATCTTTTGAGTAACTGCCTATCAGGTCATCCCATTCTTGGAGTTCCAGTAATAAGCTATCCACATCGTAGCCAGCTAACTGCTGTGATATTTCACTGTTTTCAGGAAGTTGCTCTTGAACAGCTTGCAGGGCAGCATGCTTACGAAGCAATTCTGCATCAAGGTAAACTTGTTGTTTATATGCTTTGACCAAAGAAGCTATGTCACCAAGATAGTTTATCTTTCCAGCAGGAATAATTGCAGCCTGGCCTGATGTAGTTTTGGACATCTTATTTTGTTCAGCATTAAACAGAGCATTATTTAACCAATTAAATAGAGCGTTAATACCATCATCGTTGAATCGACTGGCAATTGTACCAAATATTGGCAAATCCTGATCTTCAATTTCAAAACCGTTTCTACTGCGGCGCCATTGTTTCTTTACATCGCGTAAAGCATCTTCACTACCAGTACGATCAAACTTGTTTACAACAACTGCGTTTGCATAATCGATCATGTCGATTTTTTCAAGCTGAGTAGCAGCCCCAAACTCACTGGTCATAACATATACCGAGAGATCGCTGATATCTGTCACAGCAGAGTCTCCCTGGCCGATGCCACTTGTTTCAACAATTACCAAATCAAAACCAGCAGAACGAACTAAAGGCAGGCAATCTGAAAGAGCTTTACTCAACTCGCCTTGCGCACCACGCGTACCAAAACTGCGCATAAAACATCTATCGCCATAAACTGCATTCATTCTAATTCGATCACCAAGTAAGGCACCGCCGGTTTGCCTTTTACTAGGATCTACTGCAAGTAAAGCAATTTTTAAATCTGGCGAGCTTGCAATAAATCTTCTGATTAATTCATCAGTTAATGAGCTTTTGCCGGCTCCGCCTGTGCCAGTAATGCCAAGCACTGGAGGTAAATTATTGGAATCTGAACCGGATACTTCACTCATTCCATTTTCAACATTTGAAAGTTCCACAGCAAGACTAAAGTTCTCGGCAACACAAGTTGGCTTTTGTTCACTAACCTTATTTCTCTGACCCTGGCGAGCATGTGCCCTCTTATTCATATCATCAATTATGCCCTGGAGGCCCAATTCACGACCATCATCAGGAGAATATATTTTATCGATTCCATCATCTTCAAGAGCTTTGATTTCATCCGGAATAATGACACCACCACCACCACCAAAGATGGCTATGTGCTGTAAGCCTCTTTTGTCCAATTCCGATCTGAGGAACCGGAAAAACTCATTGTGCCCGCCCTGGTA
>JABIBH010000176.1 GCA_018652925.1 bacterium
TCCGTCGTTGTCAATATCCATCCTGTTGGGTAGTCTGGTTATTCAATTTCCCGCTTTTCTTGTTATTACGCTTTCAAATATAGCAGGACCTACATTATCACTGTTTCATTCAACAGTCCTGACAGTTGTTTATTGCGTTGGATCGGGAGCATTGCTTGGGAGTAAAGTAGGCTCAAACGGGTAAAATCACGCAGTATCATTAAAAAATAATCATTAAATATCCAAATAATACCAGCATTAATGCCATAACAGCAACACTGTCAGCAAGTTGTGCGTGTTGGGCGTATCTGTAAAAGTGGGTAAAAATACACAATAATGTCTTGTAATAATATTTGTGCTATGGTATAATTACAGCATGAATACATTAAAGACATACCAAGTAACTACTAAATTCGCACTAGCGGCAATCTCGATGATGTTGGTAGTTGGGTTATATTCCCCGCTTTCAGCCGAGACACATATCCTTAGTAATGGACTTAAGGTTAATGTTTATACTCCAGAAGATCTTCAGCAGTGGATAACTGAAGAAGATGGTAGTTTGTTGATGGAGCATCCTGACGGTGGTTTTCTGGAAATGTTGTCTGGTCCAGAAGATCCAAGATTTCCTCGCACAGGTATTAATCAATTTGTTCCTATAAATGAATCTCACGTAATTGCAGCTTTGACTTGTCTTCAGACAATAGCTCCTCAAGTAACAGTTGATTTGTTCTTGTTGCCATCGCCTCCAGTAATGACCATGGGTAGCTTTTCAAGAAGGAATGTAATATTTCTTTCTCCTGGATTTGATGTTGTCCCACTGGAAACAGTAGCATGGGTCACACTTCATGAGCTGGGTCATGTTTTGACTTGGGCATATTTTGACCAACGACCAGAACGCTGGGAGTATTATCTGGAGCTTCGCGGACTTGATGAAGATGAAAACAACTCATCAGCTCCACATGCAAATAGGGCACGAGAGATACTAGCCGAAGATATTCGCTTCCTGTTTGGTGGACCGTTGGCAAACACTTCTGGTGGAATCGAAAACAGATCTATTTTACTTCCAAACCAGGTAAGCGGTCTTGAAGATATGCTTATTGAATTCCTAAACGGTAACCCAATGGCTCCAACTGTTGCTGTTTGCTCTGCTTTCCCAAATCCTTGCAACCCTCAAACAACAATAGAGATGCAAATTTCTGAACATACAACTCCTGCTGACCCTGCTTCTGCTGTACTGGAAATTTTCAATATAAGAGGCGAGAGAGTAAAAATGACTCACGGTGGCCAATATCGAAACAATCGGATTGCTATCAGCTGGACAGGAATTGATGACAGTGGAAGAAGCTGTTCAAGCGGAAAATATTTTTATAGAATAACTTGGTCGGGAGTTGTTGGAAGTGGATCAATAGCACTTATTAAGTAAATTACTGTTCCAGAAAAAATGAAAGCAACTCGCAGTTGATTTAACTGCCTAAAAACCTTACTTTTAACCAGAAGTGTTGTGCTCTTTAAAGAGCCGAACAAGTGTTATTATATCTGGGACAGGTTTTTTCGAGCCTGCCAGTGGAGGTTTCCGTGCATAGAAAACGGATCGATCAAAGAGTTATTCTGACTGTTGCTGCAATCGCTGTAGTAAGTGCATTAATTATAGGTTGCTCAACCAGGCCTGAGGTTTCTGAAACCCTGCCTATGTCAGGGAATCATTCTCCCGGTGATTTATTTATGGTTACTGCTGACACATCAAGTGACGGTTACCATTATCTGGAGCCTCAAATGTCACCTGACAATAGTAGAATAGTTTTTACTGCTGACTGGTCTGCATTACCAACTACATCTCACCCACCTGAAATAGCGCCTTTGATTAGACAAATAATTGTTATTGATGCTGTGCCTCAAGATTCCCCACTAATCAGTCTTGGCCTGTCAGGAGCTAAGCTGGTAAGGATTAATGCAGGTGGGGAACTTATGGATATTCAGAAAGGCACTCCTTCATGGATCAACGACCAGTCAATTCTATTTTGGATTGAGACTTCTAATGGGGCTCGTTTGGCCAGAGTTGACCTACCCAACCCGGTACCAGAAGGAATGATGTTGCAGCCGGAAATTTTGTTCAATGAGCCGGAGGATTCTAATCCTGCTGCGTATCAGTTCTACGAACACAGGGAACCTGCACTGTCTCCAGATGGTCGTTGGATAGCTTTTTCCAAGTTCGGTTATATCATTGATGGCTATCCAATTCCTGTCACAGGTCAAAGCATCTGGATTATGGAAATGCCTCAACCCGGTTCTCAAAGCGAAATTGTTTTCCAGGTTACTGCTGAAGCGGCAGTAGCTACAGAGCCGTCATGGTCTCCAGATGGCAGCATGCTGGTCTTTCAGGCTACAACTGATATAACTGGAGCGCCTGAGCTCGGTCCTAAAGAGATCTTTACAGTTGATTTTGATACTACTGGGTATGCTCAAAACGATATTGTTTTAAACAGAAACCTTAACCGTCTTACCAACAGTGAAGACAACAACGGCAGCCCAATAGGCGTTCGTAATCAGTCTCCTGTATTTAGTCCTGACGGGCAAAATATTATGTTCATATCGGATAGACGTGCACCTTCAATTACATTGAGAGAGAAGAGTGTTTGGTCAATCCCATCTGATGGGGGTCTTGAGCCTTCAATCCTGTTTTTCAGCAGGTATGACGATGTGGATGTTACCTTTGCACCAGGTCTAAATAACAGGATTATCATTAGCAGTGCTATGGGATACCCAACAGAAATGCTGGACATCATTGAACAGGAAGCTTTTATCCAGATAATGGAAGAAGACCCAGGTATTACAATTGTACAGGCAACTAGTCAAGCTGCAGCTATACGTACTGAGCTGGAGTTCTTTGAAGGTGTAATGAGTCATATAATGGTTTTCTCAAACTGGGATTAGAAGAAGATTTGCTCAGTTAATAGATAAAAAAAGGGGAGGGCAGAAGCCCTCCCCAAAGTTTTGTCTGATCCTAGAATCCGAATCCAGTACCAAACCATGCAAACATTGTACCGTCTACATTGTCACCATCAGGAGTAAAGATACCAAGACCTAATTCAAGGTTGATGTCTTCATTCAACTCGTAGTCAGCTTTTACGTTCAACTCAGTACCCTTAGCGTCGCCACTCTCGTTACCTTCGTATGTCCAGTAGTCAAACTCCATAACCAATCCAGGCATTGGAGTAAATCCACCATTAAAGTTCATTGCTGTTAGGTCTGACCATGCAACCATACCCATGATACCAAGATACTCACTGGTTGATCCCAATGGAGAGTAAGCCATGTCGTCAGCAGCATCAGCAATACCACTGGCAACATTGTACTCAAATCCAATATAAGGATCTACACTCATATCGAAGTCATAAACTACGCCAAAGTAGTATGCCATAGCTGATAAGTCTGCATCACCAATGGTGCTGCTTTGGAAGATGCTTTCACCGTAGAAGTTGAGTGCATCCATAGTATAGTCAAACAGAGCGCCGTAAACAGCACTCTTATCACTGTCAACATCTGGGTCTGCATTCTCGAAAGTTGTCCACAGATAGTAAGGCTCGAAGAAGAAGTTCTCCATTGCATCATAGTGCATGTAGAAACCGTGAGTTGTTACGTCAGTAGTCATATCAAGGCCTTCAGCATTCTTAACTTTAACTACGTCTACCCAACCACCATCGAATGCATAATGTCCAAAGCAGCCATCATAAGTAGGATCAACGTCAAGATGCCAGTCTTCAACACCAAAAACACGTTCGTTACCATAGGACAGTGGAGTACGACCAAAGGTCATATCAAAGCCATCGATAAAGAAGTTGTTTAGTGTGAAAGTAGCCTTGTACAAGGAGTTGATTCCATCATCGTCTTTACCAAGTTCAGTGTAGTTTTGAAGAATGAAATCGTAGGAAGCATTTTCA
>JABIBH010000177.1 GCA_018652925.1 bacterium
CATGAGTCATCAGGTGAAAAACACCGGTTGCAAAAGCCCCTACTCCACAAGCCAAAATCATATAGCCGAGCTGACTTACTGTGGAATAGGCCAGAACCTTTTTAATATCGTTTTGTGTAAGAGCAATTGTAGCTGCCAGGAGTGCTGTTGCTGCACCAACAATGGCAATCACCAACATCGCTGTATCACTTAAAACATACAGGAAGTTGAGCCGGGCAATCATGTACACACGAGCAGTAACCATTGTCGCAGCATGAATCAGTGCACTGACTGGAGTTGGACCAGCCATCGCATCTGGAAGCCAGATAAACAAAGGAATCTGAGCAGATTTACCAGTTGCTCCAAGAAACAGCAACAGACCGATTACGGTTGCAGCCGGAGCAAGGATATGGGCGTGATGTTGCAGAACTGAAAATGCAAACAAGCCTTCGCCAGGTTGCAAGTGCGGCAACAAGTTTACGCCTATTACAAACAAACCAAGCAGGAAACCAAAGTCACCTACACGATTAACTATAAATGCTTTCTTACCAGCAGCGGCATTTGCCTCATCATTAAACCAGAAGCTGATCAGCAGATAAGAGCAGAGCCCTACCCCTTCCCAGCCAACAAAAAGCATGATGAGATTTTCACCAAGAACCAGCGTCATCATTGCAAAGATAAATAGGTTGAGGTAAGCAAAGAACCTGTTGGAACCTCTGTCATGAGCCATATAGCCGATAGAATAAACGTGGATTAGAAAACCGACACCACTGACAATCATCGCCATTATGACACCGAGCTGATCCATTGCAAATCCGACATCAATCTGAATTCCACCAAATGATATCCAGGTGTAAACAAGATCGTGAAGGCTCCTGTCAGCTGCATCCATTCCAACCATCGCAATAAATAATCGCACTGACAGCAAGAACGAAATACCAACGGCTGAACAGGCAATTATGCCAGCCAATTTACGAGGCATCAATCGAACGGTAAAGCCGTTTAAAGCTGCACCAATCAAAGGAATTAAAACTATCCACCTAAGTGTGCTTTCCACAGTTCTACTCTTTCAGTGAATTGAGTTCGTCGGCATTTACGGATCGTTTTATCCGGTAAATAGCGACAAGAATTGCTAATCCGATTGCAGCCTCAGCAGCAGCAATCGCAAAATTCATTATTACAAAGACATGTCCTGACATGTCACCCAAAGCTCTACTGTATGCTGCAAATACAATGTTAACTGAGCAGAGCATTACCTCAACGCCCATTAACATTATCAAAGTATTGCGACGGGCAAGAACTCCCGCTGCTCCGGTGAGGAACAATGCAGCAGCCAGAATCAGATAATGATTCAGTCCAATTACCATGGCATGCCTTTCTTGTTACTTGCAAGAGCAACTGCTCCAATAATTGCAACCAGTAGAACAAGTGAAATCATTTCAAAAGTAATCATGTATTTATTCAGGAGCAGTTCAGCTACCCCTTTGATTTCACCAAAACCGGCAGGTGCATCGTTAATAAATCCTTCAAGATTTACACCACGCATCCAATTAAGAAGAGCTACCAGAATAGCACCAACTGGCAGCCACCATTTGCGGTCACCAATCGATTTAAGTTCTGACTTCAATGTCGGGCCTTGCAACATCATCACTACAAATAGAAACAACACCATGATTGCTCCTGCGTAGATCAGAATCTGCAAGATGGCAAGTACCGGCGCAGACAAAAGCGCATAAATGCCGGCAGCATTGACAAAGGCAAAAATCAACCAGACGGCAGCCGCAACAGCACTACGGCTGGTCATTGCAGCAATAGCCCCACCTAACAGCAAAGCCCCGAATAGATAAAAAAGGACAGCTTCCACAGCTTGCCTCCTAAAGCGTTCCCTGCTGATTATTATTCAGCAGGAACTCTTTGTTGACATAAAATTGTTCACGAGAAGTACCAGCAATTTCATAAATACCGGTATCCATTCTGATAGCATCTACAGGACATGCTTCTTCACAAAATCCACAATAGACACAGCGTAACAAATCGATTTCAAAGGTTTCAGGATACTTCTCTATAGAAGGATCTTCATGTTCTCCAGCAGTAATATGAATACAATCCGATGGACAAGCTGTACTGCACATCATACAGGCAACACACTTCTCAGTACCGTCTTCTCTTTGCATCA
The DNA here is from genome assembly GCA_018652925.1 of bacterium. Taxonomy (GTDB): domain Bacteria; phylum Krumholzibacteriota; class Krumholzibacteriia; order LZORAL124-64-63; family LZORAL124-64-63; genus JABIBH01. The sequence continues at coordinate 2,156 of JABIBH010000177.1, forward strand.
AGCGATGCCGGCCTCTAAACCGGTCACTGTAATCCCGATGCTCCTCGGGATATTGGACAGTTGGCATATCCTTGGTCCAAAAGAGATTTCTCAACAGGTGACCCATTGTAATCCCCATACCTCGGAATATTTCCCCGAGGTAGAGTGACTCACCAAAATTCATCCGGTGATGCCATCTATGTAATTTGCTATCTCTACTCATTACTTAATCTCCCTGCTTAAACCAGAGCCAACCAGATTGCCGTAACAACCAGGTTTGCAAGGCCAAGCGGTAGCATAACTTTCCAACCAAGAGACATCAGCTGGTCATATCTGAATCGAGGGAGTGTCCATCGAACCCAAATAAATACCCAGCAGAAGAAAACGACTTTACAAACAAATGCTCCAACCTGAAGTAGCGTTGCATAAATTGAAGCAGCATTTGGACCAAGTGTCCATGGAGTTGCACCAAGTGCAACAACTACCCCAGCAGCACTGAGTGTAGCAATTACACCCATGAAAACAGGCTCGCGATCACGATTATCACCAAACTTGTTCTTTTCACGTTTTGCTCGCATAAAAAACAGTAGTGCAATAATTGTAGCCAGCAGGAACTGCAAGCCCAGCTGGATTGGCATCACTATGCCAACATTTGAAACAATCACATCTCTGGACAGCCACGGGATATTCCAGCCACCAAAGAACAGTGTGGTAATAAGTGCTGCACCAATGACCATATTGCAATATTCAGCCATGAAGAATAGAGCGAATTTCAAAGAGCTGTACTCAAGGTGATACCCCGAGACCAACTCACTTTCACCTTCAGGCAAATCAAACGGGTTTCTATTGGTTTCAGCAAAAACAGCAACAATAAATAATATTGCACCGATAGGCTGAACTACTACTCCCCATTTTGGCAGGAAGCCCCAGATCAGGTCGCCCTGTCCGGCAGCAATCTCGCTCAATCGTAAAGATGAGAAAATCATCATGATACCCATAATCGCAAGGCCCATGCTGATTTCATAACTGATCATCTGTGAAGTTGAGCGTAAAGCACCAAGGAATGCATATTTATTATTCGATGCCCAGCCACCCATTACAACGCCATAAGTACCGAGACTTGCAATAGCCAGGACATAAAGAATTCCGATATCAAGATCGGCAACAATCAAGTTGTATTGCACACCAGCGATTTCAATGAAATCACCAAATGGAATTACTGCATATGTCAACAGAGCTATGAAAAACACCAGAAATGGTGCAAGTGCATAAAGAAACTTATGCGAACCTTCGGGCCTGAAATCTTCCTTGAACATCAGCTTCAAAACATCGGCAATTGGATGCACAAGGCCAGCAAGCCTTATTCCAGCAATCGATGCACGGTTGGGACCTGTTCTATCTTGAATAAAGGCCGAGCCCTTACGCTCCACCCAAATCAGAACTGGAACAAGTCCAAGAATTATTGTCAATAAGAAGGTAATCTTCAAAAGACTTGGAACGACAACAGACATTATTCCTGACCTCCAGCATCTAGTTCAGCAGTACCAGGAATCTCACCGTTTATTGCAATCGCATTCATATCAAAGTCACTTAATTCAGGAACTCTGACAGATACAAATCGACGAACAGCTGGCATGCTTTCAGGCACATCAGACAGCCCCCACAATCTCATCAAGTCAGCTAAAAGACGCCAATCTTCACTGGCAGCAACTGGTCTTGCAACAGCACGTTTAAATAGCTGAACTCGATTGTGTTTATTAACAAAGGAGCCATCTTTTTCAGCCCAGCAACTTACTGGGGCAACAATTGCAGCCTTCTTTGAAATTTCATTTTCATGAGTTCCCAGGTAGATGACTGTTTTTGCTGCAAGAGCTTCAGCTATTTCACTGTTGCCATCAAAATCATTTGTATGAATCAGAATTGGTGCATCCACTGCTTTGATCTTCTCAGTCAACTCAGCAGCTGAGTACTCTTTTGCCCCAGCCAAACCAGCACCAGTTCTATTTGGAGTTTTATCTGCATCAACCAGCATGTCATCTGCGTTACCTTTAAAAGAATCAGATAAGCCAGATGAAATATTTCCGCCACAAATTTCCGATGCGATAAACTGTCCCAACACCTGCTCTTCCAGACTATTGTGTGGCGAAGTGATTACTAGTCCAGGCTTGCTAAACTCTCTAATCTCATTAAACAGAGTTGGCCAATCTACTTCAGCACCATCAACAGCAGGAACTTTTAAACGGTTTTCAACA
>JABIBH010000015.1 GCA_018652925.1 bacterium
AGGTCATCTAAAATCAATCCTATGTTTCCGGCATTCTGGTCCATCGCTCTTTTGGTATGAGTCTCTGGGGGATTCTCTATCAGGTTAACTCGGGCTGCTTCAAGCGTTGCGGGCAGCTGTTCCAACCTTGCCTTTACAGACATTAATCGATCTTGAAGTGGCGCAAAATCACGGGCAAGCAGTGTGTAAATGCCATCACCTGAATTGTAGACAAGCGGATTCCACTTATGGTCTGCAATTTCATCATGCTGAAAAACTGCCAGCTTCAGCTGGTTGGTAAGAATATCCAAATCAATCCGGTTTACATCGGAAAGTTTATCTCTATTGATTTCGCCTAGCGAATCCAGATAATCCTGGGCAAAATCACGCCTTGTCTGGAAGCCAGCCAGTGAATAATCGGTGGTTTTGTCATCAAACCGATGATCACCAAGGCTGGTTGACCACTCTGGAGACAGTTCACGCATTGTGGAAAGGCAGTCGGTTGCCATCGATTCAAACTGTGAGTCCACAGATGGACCGCCTGAGCAGCCAACAAGAAACAGGACGAATAGTGTTGCCAGTTTTTTAAACATCAGAACCTCCGGTTGAATATTAAGACCTACTATAATCTAATATTCATTGCAATTAAATATATTTTGTGTGACTTTAATTACCCGACAGTTCTCAATTAACAAGGAGTCTTTTTTTGCATATTCTTTCCGTAGTTGGCGCCCGCCCAAACTTTATGAAAATTGCCCCTATTGCATGGGAGGCCGCTCGTCGTGATAATATTAAACATACAATTGTTCATACAGGTCAACACTATGACCAAGCAATGTCCCATAGTTTTTTTGATATCTTAAATATCCCAAAACCTGATGTGAATCTTGGAATCGGTTCTGCTTCTCATGGAGTTCAAACTGGTAAAATCATGCAAGAGTTTGAGCCTATAATTAAAGAGTTGAACCCAGATTGGTTGATTGTTGTTGGCGATGTTAATTCTACAATTGCGGCCTCTCTTGTTGCAATTAAAATGGGAATCAAGACCGCTCATGTTGAGGCTGGCCTCAGGTCGTGCGACAGAACGATGCCTGAGGAAATTAACCGACTTGCCACTGACGCAATCAGCGATTTGCTCCTTGTCACAGAGCAATCTGGTCTTGATAATTTGAAAAATGAAGGCGTGCCAGACAGTAAGGTTGTATTTACTGGTAATGTGATGATTGACACTCTTGTTCATAATCTCACTGCTGCAAAAAAGGTAAATGCTGCTGCAAAATTTGGCCTGACTTCTCGTGAATATATTCTTGTTACGATGCACAGACCTGGTAATGTTGACGATCCGGAAAAACTTGAAGAACTGACTCAAACATTAATAGATATTGCCAGCCAGTGTCCTGTTTTCTTTCCTGTTCATCCGCGAACTCGCAATCGGCTTGAAGATATTGGTCTTTGGGATAAATTGAGCTCTGCAGATGGAATGCATATTGATACTCCACAGGATTATCTGACATTTATTTCACTTGCAAACACTGCCAAAGCTGTACTTACAGATTCTGGTGGAATTCAGGAAGAAACAACATACATGGGTGTACCATGTCTTACAATGCGCCCAAATACAGAGCGACCATCAACAATTGACCTTGGAACAAATGAACTAATTCAACCAAACCGTAAAGAAATTTTGGAAGCTACATCACGGCTGCTTTCAGGCAACTGGAAAAAAGGAACTGTCCCGCCCCTCTGGGATGGAAATGCAGCCTCAAGAGTTTTGGACGCCCTAGAAAACCATGACAAATAACATGATGTTTCTTGCGCTTTGTGTGTTTTTAATTGCTGCTGGTACCGGGCTTATAGCTATGCCTGTGATAATAAAACAGCTACAAAAAAGGAATGTCCTCGATATTCCAAACGAACGATCCAGCCACTCGGCACCCACTCCACGTGGTGGCGGAATTGGTATTGTCAGCATATGGACTATAGGAATTATTGCAGGCTTGTTTCTGAACATTGTTCATGGCGATAGTTTTATTTTCGCTGCTCTTGGTGGAGTCATTACACTTGCATTCCTCGGTTTTGATGATGACCAAAAAAATCTCAGCCCATTACTTAAACTTATTATTCAGGGTGGTATTGCCGCAGCGGCAATCTGGTTCTCTGGAATTCCGTTAACCACTTTTGATTTCCCGTTTATCCCTGAACATGTTCTCGGTTTTTCCGGGTGGATTTTTGCCTGGCTCTGGCTGGTTGGATTTACAAATATCTTCAATTTTATGGATGGCGCAAATGGTCTTGCTGGTTCTCAGATTCTATTTGCTGGCGTTGCGTTTTCTGTTCTCGGTATTGGCATAAACGACACTCAACTGATGTTCACAGGAGCTCTTGTTGCAGGAGCTGCGCTTGGTTTTTTAAAATACAATTTCCCGATTGCCAAAGTTTTCATGGGTGACGTTGGCAGCCTGCCTGCCGGTTTTCTTTTGGCGTTGATGGTATTGCGAGCCGCAGAAGGTCCTGCTGCTAATCAGGTTACTATTGCAACACCTTTGCTTTTCATCTGGCCATTTCTTTATGATGGAGCCTACACGCTGATTAATCGCATTGCTCACGGACGGAACCCATTCAGACCACATCGTAGTCATC
>JABIBH010000178.1 GCA_018652925.1 bacterium
AGCCCGTCTTCGATTGAGCCAACAATTGAATTATCGACAGTTACTTTAGCTCGGGAAACTCTCTGAATTACACAGCGCATTCTTCTCCACTAAGTCAGCTGAAAACGATCAACTTTGTCTACACTTGAAACTCTTTCAACAGCCTTGATCAGCTTTTCCAGATTATTCAGATTCCTGACTTCAACCAGGAATGAAACCTTGGCAGTACCATCTTTTGCCGACACAAAATCACCACCATGGATATTGTTGCCCTTTTGAGATATTGCGTTGGTCACATCTGCGAGCAACCCTTTCCTGTCTTCAGCAGTGACAATAATTTTCACCATGAAAGTCTGCTCTTCTGCAACATCCCAGCATACTTCGATAAGTCGGTCATCATCTATGGTTGGGCCTTCAAGATTCTGGCAGCCTGTTCGATGAACAGATACACCACGCCCTCGTGTAATAACACCAACAATCTGATCTCCAGGAACAGGTTGACAACATCGAGCATATCTTATCATCATGCTGTCCATTCCCTGAACCCGAACACCCTTGACTCGTCGACGCATAACTTTTGCATAAAGATCCTTGCCCATATCGGCAAGTTTCTCACGCTTCTTTTTTTCAGGTGGATGAAGCTTGTTCAAGACCCGTTGTGCGGTCAGGTCTCCTCTACCAACAGCTGCAAACATCATGTCCAACCCAGTGTAGCCAAGCTCCTGAGCAACATCGATAAACTCTGTATCCTTGCTAAACGGAATGTTCGCTTTTCTGCTTGCTCGTTCAAGAATATCATGGCCCAACTTGACACTCTGATCCATCTGTGTCGATCTGATCCAACGCCTGACATGGTGCTTTGCACGGCTCGTTTTAACAATCCCCAACCAGGAAGTACTTGGACTAGCATTACGTGAAGTTAAAATTTCTACAGTATCTCGACTTTTGAGTTCTGTACCAAGACTGACAATCCTGCCATTAATCTTGGCTCCAACACACTTCATTCCCACTTCAGAGTGAACTTCAAAAGCGAAATCAAGGGGTGTTGCTCCTTTTGGCAGTTCAAAAATATCACCACGAGGACTGAATACAAAAACATCGTCCTGGAACAGATCAATTTTCATGCTCTCCATAAACTCACGCGGGTCAGCTATATCTTCCTGCCACTCCATCAGCTGCCTCAACCAATTGACCATGTTACCAAAATCGATGGCATTCTTCTGGTCTCCCTCTTTGTACCGCCAGTGTGAGGCAATACCAATCTCACTCCGTTCATGCATTTCATGAGTTCGGATTTGAATTTCTACATTCCGGCCACGGGGAGTTCTGATGGTTGTATGCAATGACTGGTACATATTAACTTTGGGACTGGCCACAAAGTCCTTAATTCTGTCAGGCAACGGAGTAAATAGAGAATGCACAATACCAAGAGCGTGATAACAATCGACTTTTGAACCTACCAGTATTCGCAAAGCCAACAGATCATAAATTTTATCAATGCCTATTTGCTGATTATTCATTTTGTTGAAAATCGACCAAAAATGCTTTGGCCTGCCTTCAATCTCAGCCTTAACCCCTGCTTTTTCCAGAGCATCCATTAGTGGAGTACTAATCTCTTCAATCTGATTTTCCCTATCAGATCTTGTCTGACTGATATTTGATTCAACTTCAAAATATTGATCGGGATATAGAACTTTGAAGCACATATCTTCAAGTTCCCACTTTATCTTTGACAGGCCAAAACGATGTGCCAATGGTGCATAAACATCTTTTGTTTCGTTGGCCATGCTGAGTTGTCGTTCTGTTGCAAGATACTCAACCGTTCGCATATTATGCAGTCGATCAGCAAGCTTAATCAAAACTGTACGCGGATCTTTGGCAATCGACAAAACCAGTTTCCGATAGTTTTCTGCTTTACGTGTTTCAGGATTATGAGATCTGATATCACTGATTTTGGTAACGCCATCAACCATCAAGGCAACGTCTTCACCGTACAGGTCACGAATTTCATCAAGTTCAATTGGAGTGTCTTCAACCACATCATGCAGAAGTGCAGCTATCAAAGTATCAGTATCAAGTTTCAAATCTGAAAGTACATCGGCAACAACCAACGCATGAGTAAAATACTGTTCTCCGCTTTTACGAAGCTGTCCTTCATGGGCTTTTTTGCCAAACTCGTAAGCTTGCATCAATAAATCTATATCTGCTTTGGGGTTATACTCTATAACTTTCTTACAGATACTATCTATCATCTTACGCAAGTCTACAGGTTTGTTATTGCCTTTTTTTTCACTCATAATTTACTCGGCATTATATCTGTCAGCTGAATCTGTACAGGGTCAACATTGGCATTGTTCCTGGGACGCCATTTATTGGGTACCAATTGGAAAAGCACATCCCAGCTCATGTTAATCGCTTCACTGTTTCCGCCAAGTTTCATTACTTCATCGCGCCAGGTTCTGCCACTACCAAAGCTGACAAACTCTCTGCCGATTCCAGTAAATGAAAATTTCAGGTGCTCACCGGTTTTTCCCATCAACACAGGAGCACGTTTTAATTTCAATTCATTGCAACGAAAAACGGGTCGACGATTACCTTCCCCATAAGGTTCCATGAGTTCAGTTTCCATCAATAAACCAGAAATACTCTCAGCTGCCATATCTGAGAACATCAATTCCAGATCATAGTATTGCTTTACAACACATTCACCCGATGCATTTGCAAGTGCCTCCAGAAAAGCAGCTCTGAAAGTGTCAAGATCCTTGCACTTCAAAGTGAGACCAGCAGCCATGGCATGGCCACCATATCGAACCAGATGCTCACTGCAATCATCAAGCACGGATTTAACATCGACACCAGGAATGCTTCGTGCAGAACCTCGTGCTTCACCCTTCTCAAAGGAAAACAGTATTGATGGCACATTGAAAAGTTCCACCATTCTCGATGCACCAATACCAACAATACCACGATGCCAATCTTCGGAACCAAGAACTAATCCAATGTCACCACGATCTACATATTCAACTGCCATTTGCTCGGCATCTTCACGCAAAGACATATCCTTTGCCCGGCGTTTTACGTTTTCCTGATTGGCAGTTTTTGCCAACTCGGAAGCATTGGGCAGATTTTCTTTCAACAAATCCAGTGCAACCTGCACATCACCAATTCTGCCACAGGCATTCAGTCGTGGTGCAATTTGATAAGCAACATCAGTTGTAGATGCAATTCCCAACTCCAAGTTTGAAACATCGAACAATGCCTTTCCGCCAGGGCGAACCCTGCTCACCGATCTGATTTTTTTCATTCCCCATTGAACAATAGCTCTGTTCTCACCTTGCAACGACATTTGATCAGAAACCAAACCCAGTGCAACCAGATCGATCACTTCATTTTCAAAACCTGGCGGCAGACATTCGCTGTTCAATTTGCGGAGAGCTTGAACAAGTTTAAATCCGACAGCAACTCCGCATAATTCAGAGTTCGGGTATTTGTCGCCAACAGTCCGGGGATTAACAAGCGCATGTGCACCTTCAGGCTGGGCATCAAAAAGGTGATGGTCAAGGATCACAACATCCATCCCCAGTTCCGCAGCTCTGTTGACTTCTGCCAATGCAGAAGAACCGGTATCAATTGTTATTAACAGATCTACCGAGTCCTTGCCCCACTGCTCAATCATACGAATTGCAACACCGTAACCGTCAATGTGCCTGTCAGGAACAAATGGTGCTACCAACTCAACCGAATTGCCATTTACTTCCAAGGCACGAAGTGTTTGAGCTATCAAGGCAGTTCCGGTCAAACCATCGACATCAAAATCTCCATGAACAGCAACTTTTTCAGATTTTTCAGCGGCTTGTAGAACACGCTGGGCTGCTTTTTCCATATCGGTTAACAATAATGGATTATAAAGATTTTCTTTTTTGGGATAAAAATATTGTTCCATCTCAACAGAAGAAGTAATGCCTCTGCTTGCAACAATGGAAAGCATATTTGGTGATGGAGTAGCATCTGGGCATGGCCAACTGGTACGCATGGATTCAATTGTGTCGGAGTCTGGAGCAAGACTTGCAATCCAGGTTCTACCAGTTATCAAACCTGTATCAAAATTTTTCTCATTGTTTTTATTCACAAATTACTCCGTTATTATTGTATTGGGAAGTCGGTTGTAAGCCGGGTCCTGTTACCGCAAGCGGCGACAATCATGTATCTGGGATTGCTGTTACCAGCAACCTCAAGCGACCTACCCGGGAGTCATAACGAAGCGGGTACTTCATGCTCCTCTATATGGTCTTGCTCCAGGTGGGGTTTACCATGCGATTGTTGTCACCAACAACCCGGTGAGCTCTTACCTCACCATTTCACCCTTACCGTTGCAAGCAACGGCGGTATATTTTCTGTGGCACTTTCCATGGGATCACTCCCCCTGGTCGTTAACCAGCACCCTGCCCTGTGGAGCCCGGACTTTCCTCGACTTATTCAGCCGCGATCATCACTCCAACTTCCCAACACGATAATAACAACTATTTAAGATATATGTCACTAATTTCCGAGTTTTCCATCAAGAGCCAAATTGGCCATCAAATCTGCATGACTGTTTTCTTCTCGGCGGACATGCTTCACTTGAAAGAATTTCAACTTCCTTGAAAGACTTACAACTTGCCGATAAAGAGGAATCAAGTCTTCACTTTTTACTCGATATTGACCTGTCAATTGCCTGGTTACAAGTTCACTGTCAATTCTCAAAGAAACTTTATCAATACCCCAGTTTTCAACATACTCCAACGCTCTTACTACTGCTGTGTACTCAGCAACATTGTTTGTACAGTTAGGAATAACTTCACCCCAGGCACATAGCAACACACTGTCCTGTTGCCCAAATACCATGCCAACTGAAGCAGCACCAGGATTCCCACGACTGGCACCATCAGTCCAGATTTCCATTACATCGCTGCCTTTTTTCGGCATGGGACTGGAAGTCGGATCAGCAAGAGGTAAATCATTTTCAATAATTGCTTTAGATTTCTTTTTTGATTGCCTGGTTGTGGTTGAGCCAAGTTCCCGCCGCCACTTTCGCAACTGTTTCTTGAGATCCCCGGCAGTAACACCACACTCTCTGGCAAGAGAACGCAAGTTGCCTTCCTTTTCAAGAAGTAGTAACAGGTCTGAAACTGTATTTGGAGTTTTCTTCTCAGACATAATCAACACCGTTCAAATGAATAATGGGGAGTAAATGGTGGGCCCACCAGGACTTGAACCTGGGACCGATCGGTTATGAGCCGAGCGCTCTAACCAACTGAGCTATGGGCCCCCATATATTACAGCGATGCACAATAATTCCCGACATGCAAACGGTCAAACGTTTTCCATGTATCCTTCAAGTTTATTGCTGCGGCTAGAGTGTCTCAATTTGTTTAACGCTTTTGCTTCAATCTGTCTGACACGCTCACGGGTTACTTTAAATATCGTACCAACTTCTTCAAGTGTACGCGGTGTGCCGTCACCAAGTCCGAAGCGAAGTCGAATTACTTTTTCTTCTCTATGGGAAAGTGTACTCAACACTTTGACCATCTTTTCCGATAACATTTTATGTGCAGCTGCACGGGCAGGCGAAACAGCACCTTCGTCTTTCAGGAAATCCCCAAAGTTACTGTCCTCATCTTCACCAACAGGCCTATCCATTGAGATCGGCTCCATGCTGGCCTTCAACACGATTTGAACTTTGTCCAATGGCAATTCAACTTCAGCAGCAATTTCATCAGGTGACGGTTCACGGCTGAACCGCTGAACCAGCATACGCTGCGCTCGATTGACTTTGTTGATTGCTTCAATCATATGTACAGGAACCCGAATTGTTCTGGCCTGATCAGCAATTGCGCGTGTGATCGCCTGCCTGATCCACCAGGTTGCATAAGTTGAAAACTTGTATCCTTTACGATAATCAAATTTCTCAACGGCACG
>JABIBH010000179.1 GCA_018652925.1 bacterium
ACCTGTAAAATGCAGGATGGTCTCCATAGTTATCGATAATAAATTTCAGCTGTTCAAAAGTTGTCTCTGCATTTCTACCAGGAAAAGGTTCGATGTGAAAATTGACTTTGAGACCAAACTTTTCAGCCTTGTCCATAATCAGCGGAACGGCTTTACCTTCAAAAGTATCTGCGCCCCACCACGAAACAGAAATCGTGCCAACTCCGGCAGTAACCAGTTGCTCCATGTGCTTTTCAACTACGGCAGGATCATGGGAACTGTAACAACCAAGTTCAGGATAAAAATCTGCTCCGATATCATCGCCACCAAGATATGTGTGAGGCACTTCTACATCGCCCATCACCCTATGTGACCAATGAAAATAGGAATCGCCAAAGTCCGGATTGTCATACCAGGGATAGTAAAATGCTTGCACCGATGCAGAAGGTGCAATCCAGGGTCTGCCATCCTTACTCATCCACGATGGCAACTCTTCACCGTTTTTGTAATTGTAGTACTGCTTCCGCAGCTCCCACTTTTCCAATTCATCCGAGTTGAAAACAAACTCTGTTTCAGCGTCTGCAAACTGCACAAAACCCCACATCTCAGGATAGTGCATTGCAATCAGACCTTGAGGTGACCAGACCCAGTTATGTTCCGGGTTACCCAGCTTATTGTATTGCTCATCGACATCCCACTCAACGCGCGAAAAATTAACACGCCACTGCTCTCCAACAATTGGCCGAGGCTCCTGCATACAACCCCATGGAATTGCAATTTCGATTGTCCAGCCTTTGTCAATGTCATCGGGATTATTCAGAGTTCCATCAATATCGATTGCAGTAATCAGACCATCGATGTCCCACTCATTATGCGCTACATCGTCACCATCACGATATGGTTTATCCAAAAACAAATCCCATTCTGTGCCCATGGCGTTGACTTCAAGTTCGTAATAATTATGAGTGTCGCCATCCGGATCCAGGAATATTTCGAAGTCATTGTCGTGATAAATCACAGCATCGCGTTCTGTCAGTTTGGCCCAGATATGAGGCTCTTCCATCTCAGCAGCAAAATAAAAGTAATTGTCATCCCAAAGCATTTTTACGCGAGTAGTGAAAGTTGGCAACGGTTTGAGATGCCCTTCTATATCGACAAATTCTTCAGTCCAGTCAGCGCTTTCCCAAGCTACATCATCAAGTTTGCCATCGATATGCAAACCCTCTGCTTTGTAACAGACATACTCACGAGGTTGAAACTCAATTTGAGGTGTCGGAAATTCTGCGCACGCTGCAGAAGCAATCAGCAATAGACTAAGCAAAACAAGCATCAATCAATTCCTCTATTGTAGTTTCTGCCATACACACACAAGTATCTGCTGCCCCGTAGTAAATCATCACTCGCTGGTCTTGGACAATCATCCCGCTTGGAAAAACGACATTGGGAACCTGGCCAACCATTTCATCCATCTGTTGCGGCTCCAGAATATTGTACTTCCCCCGCGCGATTACTTTTGTCGGGTCATTAAGATCCAGAAGCATTACACCGACTTGATAGATTGGCTGGTAATGAAGCGCGATGCCGTGATAAACCAGCAACCAACCTTTATCGGTTTTCACTGGCGGCGGCCCTGCACCAATCAGTTCATCCCAGTAATGCAAATTACCTTTTGCAACTTCACCAACAGGTTTCCAGTTCAACAGATCTTCAGATTCCGATAGCCAGATTGCGCTGCCACTTTTGACATCGGCTACATCTGTTTTATTGGGGCGATCCAACCGCATATATCTGCCGTTAATCAGTTCAGGAAATAAAACACCGTTACGATTTTCTTCTTCGGAAACGATTCCTTTAAAAATGAACTCTTTCATATCAGAGGATTCAGCAAGACCAAGTTTGCAACCACTTTCGGTATCCATTGCAAACATCACATAGTAAGTGGAATCTATTTTAGTAATTCGTGGGTCGTAGACATGGAAAATGCGTTCGTTCACCGATTCAATGCCGTGCAGTTTTACCGGCTCAGCGCTGATAGAAAACTGAACACCGTCGCTACTTTCAGCTATATATAAAACAGTTTCACGGGAACGCAGCTGAACGCGCAGCATCAGCAGATATCTGTCACCGATTTTAATAGCACCAGGATTGAAAACTGAAGTTACCGCAGGAAAATCATTGCGTGTAACGATTGGATTAGCGGAACATCGACGCAGCATAATTACCAAGCTTGGTTAAAGGGAAAGGCTTGGTAATTGTCACACAATTTCAGTTGAACTGTCAAACTACAATAAATTACCCGGTTGTGCCAGATAACAGGAAATATCCCAGTGAATAAGGCAGAGACCAGTATGTAACCCACATGGAAATGAGATTGGCCAATCATTCTTGACAATCGATACTAGCTGGCACATATTCCACATCAAGGTAGCAATTAAGCGTCTGTCAACAACATCGGAATATGCAATCCGCAGCCTTGTCTACATGGCATCTTGTGGATCCGAGCTGTGCTCTGTAATGCATATGAGTGAAAAGTTGGATATCCCGTATAAATACCTAGGCAGGTTGATGTCTACATTGGGGAATGCTGGTCTTATAAGCGCAACTCGTGGCAAAAATGGTGGCTATACCATTGACAAGCCGCTGGACACAATTCGCCTTCTGGATATAATCAAAATCGTTGATGGTCTGGATAATTTTGATCGATGCTTACTCGGGTTTTCTGAATGTAATGACGACGACCCCTGCCCCATGCATGATTATTGGAAGGGACATAAGGAAGGGATCACTGATATGATCACCAATGTCTCACTGGCAGATATGCTTGCCAGTAAAAGGAAGAAATTCTAGTTTTTTTAGCCCAATATCCTACCTGCTTGTAGGATATTCCCAACGTTCCACCAGGAACATTAACTGTCGTTAATTACGACAAAGAACAGGAGAGCGATACATGAATCAATCATGGCTCGACAAGTTATTGTCCCGCAAAGGACTGTATACCGCGTTCTGGACCGTCGGTATCCTGATGGTTGTTGCACTTATTGTGTTTACAGCCAACCTTGCAAAAGAAGTTCCCCCTATCCCACTGAACGTTGTCTCTGCATCTGGTGAAACTTTGTACACCTATGATGACGTTGTTAACGGCAAGGGAATGTTCCAGCAATTCGATTTGATGGACTACGGCACGATGCTTGGCATGGGTGCTTATATGGGTCCTGATTTCTCAACTGAGTTCTTCCATAAACGTGCGGAATATCTGTATAACCATGTATCGATGGCAGAATATAGTATTCCAGCAACTCAACTGACAGTTGCTCAGCGTTCATTTGTTAAGGAAAAAGTCAAAGCTGACTTTAAACAGCAGACTCTTACAGATAACACTGTTACTTATTCAAACGCATCTGCTGAAGCTTACAAGTCTAATACTGATTGGCTTGTTGAGTTTCTTGTAAACGGTACCGATGCCCCAGCATGGCCTGGTGGAATTATAACAGTTGAAGAAGCAACTCTGATTGCTGCTTTTGTTGACTGGAGTCAACTTGTTGCCTCAAGTAACAGACCTGGTACTGAAAGAACATGGAGCAACAACTGGCCACCTGAGCCAATGGTTGATCAGGATACAACCTGGCTGAGCCATTGGGTATCGTTGTGGGAGTTCCTCCTGCTTTGGGCTGGTACAATTGTTGTTCTGTTTATCAGTTATGAAAAATTAATTAAAAAAGACGATGATGAAGAGTTTGAAAATCCCCTGGTAATTACCAAACTATTCCCTTCTCAAGAAAAACTACTTAAATATGTTCCGGTAGTTGCTCTTTTCTTCCTGTTGCAGATGTTGATTGGTGGCTATCTGGCTCACATCTATACAGAGCCAAATAAGGCATTTCTAATCAACCAATCAATCCTGCCATTCAATGTAATGCGCGCATTACATATCAACCTGGCTATTCTCTGGGTTGCAATTGGCTGGCTTGTTGGTGGGATGTTGATTGCCCCACTGGTAGCAAAAGAAGACTTGAAATTCCCTTGGCTTGTAGATGTTCTCTGGACTGCCCTGCTAGTTGTTGGTGGTGGCGGACTAATTGGTATCTA
>JABIBH010000180.1 GCA_018652925.1 bacterium
AAATCCGGCATTGGAGTCAAAATTTTTCCTTGAAAAATCCAGCACAACACCAGATTGAAGCTGTCTGCGATACGTTTGCAAAGAGTCTATCAGAAAGTTGCGCAAATCGTCAGCATCGCTGAACTCACTCGCTTTAACAGGCTTGATCATTGACGCCAATGTAAATTTTGTTCTTGCACGCAACCAGTTGGAATAATGATCATGTTTTGCGTGATACATCACTGATTCATTGGGAACTTTGGACAACAATTTTTCAAGTTCCCTTGTATTACTTGCTCTTGCAACTTCAGTTCCATCCTCAAGCCTGAAAACAAAGTCACCAAACCCCAACTCGTTTTGCATGAAATAGCGTAGTTCTCTGTGCAATTTTACGGAGTGCTTGTTGATATAACCAACACCAGCCTTTTCAGCCAGTTCTCTGTTTGTATCTTCTGACGATTGCAGAACTACAGGCAGCTCCGGGTCATCTGATCTAAGCAATTTGATAAACTCAAGTCCGGCGTCCGATGCATCTTCCCCATCGCGACTGAACCGGGCATCACAAATTGCACCAAGAATATATTTACGATACTTAACGTAAAGCCCCCATGCTTCTTCAAATGTAGTGGCAAAAAGAATTTTTGGACGAGCCCTCATTCGCAGAAGTTTTTGGCTGAGATTAATACCATCAGCCATCAGCTCCTGAGTACGATTCATAATTTCTTTATAAATCAACGGCAAATACGATGAGTAAAAACGAACAGAGTCTTCTACTACAATAATTACTCTGACATCGCCGTTACGAGTGTCATCGGCAACATTAAGCCTGTCTTCTACCATTTTGATAATAGCAACCAGCAACTTCACGTCACCAGTCCAGACAAAAGACATATCAACGGGGTGATCAGGAACAGCATCAATCCGCGCCAGCTCCCGCTCATTATAACCCAGCACCATAACGGGCAACTTCTTGTGTACGCTTTTAACCCTGCGTGCCAGTTCAACCGGATGCATCTCTCCAATACGAGTCATTGTGATTACAAGGTCATATTTGTAAGCATGAATCATATCCATTGCATCATTGCCACTATTTGCTCGGGTAATCCTTGGGGCACTACTTAGATTCAGTTCACGATATTCAGAAAGAAGAAGTTCGGTTAGTCTGCCGCCACCTTCAAGGGTGAAGGCATCATAGTGGCTGGCAACCAGAAGTATATTTCGTACTCGTTTGCGTATAAGTTGTTCAAAGCCTGCATAACGATCCCGACCAAGATACTGAAGTTGTTCCCAGAGATATTCAAGGTTCTCAGATTTGGCCATTATTGCTCCTTAAAAAAAGGGGTCACCTCAATTAATGAAGCAACCCCATAACCCAAGCTATGACTTGAATTCAACACCCTGAGCCAGGTGAACTTCCCCACCCCAGTTTATAGTGTTAGTCTGTCTGCGCATATATGCTTTCCATGAATCCGATCCGGATTCACGACCGCCACCAGTTTCCTTTTCGCCACCAAATGCTCCACCAATTTCAGCACCGGAAGTTCCGATGTTGATATTAGCGATACCACAGTCGCTGCCCAAGTAGCTGATGAATTTTTCACCTTCGCTCATTGAGTCACTGTAAATTGCTGAAGACAGACCTTGAGGAACATCGTTGTGCATCTTGATTGCCTGATCGACAGTTTTGTACTTCATTACATACAGAATAGGAGCAAAAGTTTCACTCTGCACAATTGCTGCCTTGTTTTCAATCTCGATGATTGTTGGCAAGACAAAGCTGCCTTTTCTGCGTTTGACTTCGCCACCACACAAGACTTTTCCACCCTGCTCAACTGCAGCATTGATTGCGTTTTTGAAATCGGCAACAGCTGTATCGTCAATCAGTGGGCCCATTAAAGTCCTCTTATTCAAAGGATCACCAATGTTTACATTCTTGTAATTGGCAATCAGCTTTTTGAGGAACTTATTGTAAATTGAGTGATGAATAATCAGTCGACGAGTGCTTGTGCATCGTTGTCCAGCTGTTCCAACTGCGCCAAAGAATGCAGAAGCAAGAGCGCCTTTTATGTCGGCTTTTTCTGAAATAATCATGGCATTATTGCCACCAAGTTCCAGGATTGTACGGCCAAGACGACCACCAACTATAGCACCAATTCTCTTACCCATTTTGGTAGAACCAGTTGCAGAGATCAGAGGAACACGACCATCATTGACCAGTTTTTCACCGATGACAGAACCGCGACCTACAATAACGCAACTCACACCTTCAGGAACGCCGTTGCGTTTGAAAACCTCGTTGGCAATATTCTGGCAGGCAATGGCTGTCAATGGAGTTTTACTTGATGGTTTCCAGATTGCTGTATCACCACAAACCCATGCCAGAGCAGTATTCCATGCCCAAACAGCAACTGGGAAATTAAAAGCAGTAATCAAACCAACAATACCAAGTGGGTGCCACTGTTCCATCATCCTGTGCTTAGGTCTTTCACTCTGTAGTGTTGGACCAGAGAGCATTCTTGATTGACCAACAGCGTAGTCACAGATGTCGATCATTTCCTGAACTTCGCCAAGACCTTCAGTCAGAATCTTTCCCATTTCCAAAGAAACCAACGCACCAAGATCGTCTTTCTTTGCACGCAATGCTTCACCAAGTTGGCGAACAATTTCTCCACGTTCAGGAGCAGGAACATTTCTCCACTCGACAAATGCTTTCTGTGAAGTAGCTACCATCTTCTGGTAATCTTTTGCACTGGCCTGTTCAACTTTAGCAATTACAGTTCCAGTTGTAGGATCATTTACTTCAAGGAAATCTCCACTGTTGGCAAACCATTGGCCACCAACAGAAGCTCCCTTGTTAACTTTTTTTAAACCAAGACTCTTGAAGAGTTTGTTCATTTCTTTAGGCTTCATTTTGTCCTCCTAGACAGAACCGGGTTCTATTATTTCAATTTTTTCTTCACAAACGATTCCCAGTTCTTCCAATTCATCAAGGACCGGGTTATAGATATCGCTGGTTATAGGGCGTAAGACGCCTTTAGCTGTAATGGTTTCCTCAAGTATCATACGCACTGCAATGGCAACTGGCAACGAAACAGTTCTTGCCATTGATGAGTCCCCACCAGAAATTCCGTAATCAACCATCTGTGAAACAAGCTGCTCCCGATGACCATCGGGATATATTGCAACAAACTGGTGTTTCATGACCAGCATGTCACGTTCCCCATCGGCATATGCCAATCTTTCCTGCATCAAAACCGACAGAGCATCAAGAGGTGTTTCAGCATCTCCAAGTGGCCTGTCTTCAAAAAATCCCAACCAGCTCATATTGTTTACAGGTTGACACTTTGGACAGAGTCCAAGTTTGTCAGCAACTGCAACAGCAACATCTGCATTTTCATCGCAACCGGATAATGCTCTTATCATCTCAACATAAGTGGTTGCACCGCCAGGAATTTCCTGCAAACTCAGCAAGCCGAATTTTCGGAAATTATGGAGAGTGTCGCACCAACCCATATTACGCAAAGTGCCACGGAACATTGTTCTAATCTCTTGACCAATGCCGTAGATATCTATATAGCTCAATGAATCGCGATTAGGATATGCTTCAAATTCACCAACATTATCGACATGCAGAATATGCATGTCACGGAACAACATTTCAGGCTCAATCTCAACGTGAAGCCCGTGCTGCAAATAACTTGCTCCATTGCGACTGGCAACCATCACTCCACGGGGAGCCCATGAAAACTTGTAGCCGAACGGATTATTCATTGCCTCAGGTGCAGGCAACCCACCACAGTAGGAACGGAATGAAAGTATGCTACCACCCTTGGCATGAACGGCATCAATAACCCGCATAGCACTCATGTGGTCGATGCCAGGGTCAACGCCAATTTCATTCAGCAGAGTTACGCCCTTTTCAACAGCCTCATCGTGCATTGCAGACATTTCATCTGAAACATACGACGCTGTAACCATCGGTTTACCAGCATCAAGACAATGTCGTGCTACTAATGGATGAAACTGAAAAGGGACAAGACTGACTGTCAGGTCATGATTGGAAATTAATTTTTTAAGCTCATCATCATTTGAAATATCAAGTGTGATTGCTGTACCATTTGGATGGCCATCAATCATTGCTGCAGCATTTTCTACAGCAATATCGCCTTGAGTTATGGCGAAATCACGATCCAACAGATAACGAACCAGCGGTCTGGCTACCATTCCGGCACCAAGTACGAGAACCTTTTTCATCTGCTACTCCGGTAACGACTCTGCCAGGTGGGCAAAGTCTGGGACAAGTTTTCCCTTATGTAAGATCACTGCCGACTTCAAATGATGTGGCAGGTCAAGATTTTCAAAGTCTGCAGTCCAATCGGCTTCCGAAATTTCAGCAACCAT
>JABIBH010000181.1 GCA_018652925.1 bacterium
ATTGACGCAGTTACTGGCGCCACTGTTACCGGTCGCGCAATCCTGGATGCGCTGACTACGGGACTTGAAAAGTTTGAGCAGGATCGCGACTCGCTGATCAGTGCGGAGGAAAAATAATGGCAGCATCTACTTCTCAAATATTTACTCGCGGAATCTGGAAAGAAAATCCAATCTTCCGGTTGTTACTTGGACTCTGCCCTACGCTTGCAGTAACTACATCGGTTGAAAATGGAATCGGCATGGGACTGGCCAGTACTTTTGTACTGTTGTGCAGTAATATTCTTGTTTCCCTGTTGAGAAACTTTATTCCGAAAAAAGTACGCATTCCTGCATACATTGTGATCATTGCATCGTTTGTAACCATTGTTGATCTGGTAATGCATGGCTTCTTTTTTGAGCTCCACAAAAGCCTTGGTCTGTTCATTCCGTTGATTGTTGTGAACTGTGTCATCCTTGGCAGGGCTGAAGCTTTTGCCAGCCGAAACAATGTTTGGCATTCATTTGTTGATGGTTTGGGAATGGGTATTGGCTTTACGTTGGGACTGGCAGTTCTTGGTGCTGTACGTGAGGTACTTGGCAATGGAAGCTTGCTTGGAATATCGCTGTTTGGTGCCGATTTCCCAGCTGTGCTTGTTATGATTCTGCCACCTGGAGCTTTTCTTTCTCTTGGACTGCTGCTTGCAGGGATGAATAAACTTGAAGAGCGACGGGCAATCAGAGCTGGTGAAAAATACGAACCACCAAAAGAGATGGACTGCGGAAGTTGTGTATTATGCGATATCAATCAGCGACTGAATGAGGATATCAAATAACGATCCCGATATTCTTCCAATAACTCAATATCTCCACGAAGGCCCGGTGTTACTAAAATCCGGGCTTTCTCTTTGTCTTGAATAATCAGGATTGCCTCAACTTCCTGGTAGTAGTTTTTCAAAAGCTCTCTCGCTTTTTCTGGACCCAAAACAAAAAGCGCTGTTGAAAGACCGTCGGCAATAATTCCGCTGTCCGCAATCACAGTTGCACTCAGTAATCCAGTTGCCGGTTTGCCGGTTACCGGGTTCATGATATGTCCGTATCTGACTCCATCGATTTCAACAAACCGTTCATACGCACCACTTGTTGCAATTGCTTTATTGCTCATTTCAACTCTGGCTACAATCCGATTTTTATTTAATGGATCCTTAATTCCAACACTCCAGTAGTTCCTGTCTTTGGGGCTACCTAAGCAGTAAATATTTCCACCCAAATCAATCAGTCCATTTTTCATACCTTCTGCTTTTAGATTTGCAACTGCTCGATCAACTGCAAAGCCTTTGGCTATTCCACCAAAGTCGAATTTGGTTTCAGCATGGGTTTTTGTTACTGAATTTTGATTGTGCTCATAGCCACCAAGCAGAGCAAGGCATGAATCGATTTCTGTTTCCGATGGAAGGTGTCCCTGCCTGCGATAAAATCCCCATAGCCTCATCAACGGCCCTGCGGTTGGGTCAAAAGCGCCACCGGAATTACGATGGATTTCTTCCGAAACTGTAAGGCAACTATTCAACCAGCTGGAAATTGTAATTTTCTGGTCTGCCGATGCAAGGTTCAATGCGCCAAGCTCAGAGTCGTCGGTCCAGGAACTAAGGCAGGTATTTACTGAATCAAATGTTGCCTCAACAAGCTGGCCGGCATCGGGATATGAATAAGCAATTCCACCGGCAACTGTACCCATCGTTTCGAATTCAAATTCAAAAATATCAGAATTATCCACGCAGCCAGATAGTATTGAAAAAGCTATAACCAGTATTGCTAATCTCGTGTACACCAATTTATAACCCCCTGATCATCTAAAAACTGTTCTGCTTTTCTACCGTGAAGCATGGCCAAAGTAGATAATATTCCAGCTTCAACACAAGTGCCGGCACAAACCGTTATAGATCTTGGTGCGTTTTGAACGGTCCATCCTGTCATTGGATTTAAAATATGTGTGTAGCGAATGCCGTTTTTCAACAAGTATCGACGTGAGTCTCCACTTGTTGCCAAGCCACCAGATCTAATATCCAACATTCTTATCGCTCTTTTCTCTGTACCTGGATCCTCAACCCCAACACGCCACGGTGAACCGTCTTTCCTTTTACTAACAACTCGTAAATCACCACCAAAATTAACCAACATTCCTATATTTGATTTTTCTAAAAGCATTTCAGACACTCTATCAACAGCATATTCCTTTGCAATGCCACCTAAATCGATTTCCATACCTTTTGGCAAAGTGATTAATGGTGGACTCCATGTCACTTTCTCCCAGCCGATATATTTTAATAGTAATTTAACCTGTTTGCGCGATGGTACATTCTCACTACAATCAAACTTCCAGGCTTTTCGCAACACGCCAGAAGTTATATCAAACCTGCCGTTACTTATTACATGGCATGTTGACGATAGGTTCAAAAGATCTGCTGTTTCTGAATCTACTTCTACAGGCTCTGCGTTGGCATTGTTAATTTTGTAAATAATGTTATCTGTCCTATAGCGGCTGAATTTACTTTCAATTCTTTGCGTTTCTTTTTTAGCTAAAGAGACAAGTTGATGTGCTAATAGTTTGTCTTCTGAGTTTATTAATATATCACAAGGGCCGGCCATTGCTGTAAAATGACCGGCCCAACCATCGTTCTTTTTTTCAAGTTTGATTTCTGTCAAACTAAAACCCTAGCGAAAAGCTTGCCTGTAATATAATCGCATCTACTGATGGATAAAGATCTAGTCCAGACATCACTTCTGGGACATCCGGGGGGCTTTTGTTTTTTAGTTTTTTGTAATGCTCAAGCCGAACCGAAACCTGACGGCCGCTACTCAGCGTTCGACCGTACTTCAGCCCATAAGTAACGGCCGTCATATCACTGAGCCTATAATCTGAGCTTGCATATTCCGGCATCGGCTCATCGGTTGTGAGATATGGAATAAAGTGATTAGCCGCCGACTGATTGTACCATCTAACATGTGGCTGAAAATAGCTTTTCTCTGTTTTTTGCCATCGGTAGCGCATGTCAATAGTGTGAGATTTTATACCCCAGTCGTCTTTCATAAATCTGTATGATGCCGTCAAAACATCGCCAGAAATATTCCGCTTAACTTCTCCAAATAATGCGTGTTTGTTGCGTAAGTCCTGCCTGCTTTCATAAAGATAATTTATTGAGTCAGGATAAACGAGACTTACAAACTTGTATGGATCATTTTGGTAACCAGACACTCTGCCATAAGAATAATTTAACCTGGATATTGTATTTCGATCAATAACCTGAGTGAGGCTCAAAATAATATCAGCAGCATTTTTTGTTCCATTACCGGGAAGTCGATTAGGAATATCATTGTCATCATCTTTGTCGTCATCATCCTCCTGTTGATCAATCATCGTCGTCAACGGGTCAGGTCTTCCTCCCTGGGGATTGATAATGTCATGCGAGAAGGCCACGCCAAGCGAAAGAGTTGTGTTCCGTTTATTAAAATCTCTTGAAATCGATGAGTTTGCACCAATTGAAGTGTAGTCTATTTCCGCTGAAAAATGTGAACCAACAACAGCTTTGGTTAACCTGCTCAGCGGGAAGCTGTAGCTGGCATCGATTGCACCTCGTGTATCCTTAAAAGACCCATCAAGCGGTGTTTCTCCAGGTGCAGTTGTATACGTCTCTGACCCTGAAGGGCTTGTAAAGGTTTGAGCAAAATTTGCTGATGTTGCGCCGTTTGCCGATGACCCGGTTAATGAATCAAAAACAAGTTTTAGCGAACCAATTCTCTCGTTTCCAAAATCATGTTTCGCAGAAACAGCCATCTCTGCAAGAGACACACGATCAATTTCTGAGTAAATTAAAATCGCAGAATCAACTTCCGTCACCTCTGCAGCCGACGACGAAACACCAAGAGCTACACAGGCTGAAGTTAGTGTTGTAAGGAGTCTGTTTTTAGTTACAGCCACAGCCGCCCCCACCAATCCCGCTTCCGCCAGAGGTCGCCTCTTTGCTGAAGTAGATATGACCATCAAATGCGATGTCCAAGGCTTCGTTGTCAAACATCATTGCATCTCTTGCCAACACATCGCGCTCCCATGGTTGTACGCCAAGCGAGCAGCCACTAAATAAAACAATTATTAGTAACAGTAAAAACAGTTTAGTTTTCTTCATTATTCTCCTGCAATAAATCGGCAATTTCTTGTTCAATAAGTTTGCTCTCTTTAGGGCTGAACCCGATGTGTGAGCTGACAAGCTTGCCTGCTCTATCGTAAATGAAAGATGTCGGCATCGCTTCAAGTTTGTACTTTTCAGCAAGTTTGCCGTCGGAATC
>JABIBH010000182.1 GCA_018652925.1 bacterium
ACCTCCTCACTTGCTGGTCCGTAACCATCCAAACCTCCATTTCCATTCGATTTGGATGTTCTTACCATATTTTTTTAAGGTCTTACATTTCGGGAATTATAATTGTCGTTCGGTGGGTATTATAGCTGACGCTGATCAATGGCACCAGCTTCTGCAAATTGGATGGCTTTGCTGATGGTACTTCGGCTACAACCTACAGTTTTTTGAACGACGCTCCAAGAACTACCACTGGTGAGAAGCCGATTGATGGCGGCATATTTCTCAAGATTGGGCTGACGGCCTCGATACTTCCCAGCTGCTTTAGCTTTTTCAATGCCTTGAGCTTGACGCTGCCTACGTTGCTCATAATCACGCCGGGCAATAGCTGCAAGCATGTCCAGAAGCATATCGTTGATTGCACTGAACATGCGAGCGTCGAATTCGATTTGCTGAGGTGTTAGATGTTGCCAGGTTGTAGGGACATTTACCGCAACAACACGGACCTCACGTTCACGGATCAGTTTTTTTAACTTTTCCCAATCAATTCCTATCAGACGTGACAAGCGATCCACATCTTCGATCAACAGTATGTCATGCGGTCTGCTGTCGGAGAGCAACCGGAATAGTTCAGGACGATCCAAGCGTGCTCCAGATTCATTTTCTACATAATAGTTACAAATACTGAAGCCTCTTTCATGTGCAAACTGATCTAAGGTACTTCGAGCACGTTGAGCGTCTTGCTCGTCACTCGATGCACGCAGGTAGGCTCGGATAAAGAAAGATTTCGGTACTGTTTGGATCATTTTAGTAAACCAGTCTGTTTTAAGTCCGTTAATGTTTTATAGAGTACCAGATTTTACCAGTTTAACAAGGGGATACTCTAATCGAACTTGACATGAAGAAATATCGTGCTAAACTAAGTTTATAAAACTAAGTTTAACGGAGGTACCATTATGCAGACATATAATATTCACGAGGCAAAAACCCATTTATCCCGACTGATAGAAAAAGCATTTAAGGGAGAACCGTTCGTCATTGCCAAGGCTGGTAAACCAATGGTCAAGGTTATTCCACTCGATGCACCTGAACCTTCACAGATGAAGCGATTCGGTTTTATGGCTGGACAAATCACCATACCAGATGACTTCGATCGAATGGCCGATACAGAGATCGTAAATATGTTTGAAGGGGACTTATGAAGCTTTTAGTGGACACCCACCTGCTGCTGTGGGCGGCACAGGGTGTTGAACATTTACCCCCGGATGCGCAGACTCTTATGAGCGAACCTGAAAACGAATTATTCTTCAGTGTGGCCAGTCTATGGGAAATTGTCATCAAATGTGGCTTGGGTCGAGAAGATTTCAAGGTCGATCCACAAGTCTTTCGGCGTAGTCTGTTGGACAATGGCTATCATGAATTGCCCATTCTCAGTGGGCATGTTGTCGCAGTCGGCACTTTGCCCACTATCCATAAAGACCCATTCGATCGTTTACTTGTCGCACAGGCCATCGTTGAAGGTATTATGTTATTGACGGCCGACAAACAAGTAGCCAAATACTTGGGGCCAGTGAAACACGTCTAATAATGGCATGGAAAAATAAACTCCTGACAATCCTATCGGAAGCAGAACAGTATGCTCTATACGGCTTGCCAGACTTTGATGATACTCAGCAGTTGGAATATCTTGCATTAACTGAATCCGAACTGGCATTGGCTGTTAGTCGCCCCGGATTCCATGCCCAGGCCTATTGCATCTTGCAGATTGGTTACTTCAAAGCCAAGCATGCATTCTTCCGATTTAATTGGAATGATGTCGAGGAAGATTTTGCCTTTGTTCTGAACCGCTATTTTAATGACGAATCGTTTAAATGTCGTGTGATCACCAAGCATGAGCATTATACCCAGTGCGGACATATCGCCAAGATGTTCGGCTACCGATTGTGGTCATCCGATTTTCTGGCACAACTTGCTCAACAGGCCATACAGATCGTTCAGCGTGATGTTACACCTGGCTTTGTGGCCACAGAACTGATTGTCTGGCTCAACGAACATAAGATTATTCGACCAGGTTACACCACACTTCAAAATTTGATCAGCGAAACATTGTCCACTGAACGCCGGCGTATTGGAGATATACTTGCAGCAGTCCTTGATGAAAATGATAGGGCTGAACTTAAGCAATTAATCACACGAGATGAAACGATATCAGAATTGAGTGTATTGAGGCAAGATGCCAAGGATTTTCGTTGGAGACAAATGACCCGTGAGCGCAAAAAGCGTGTTAAACTGGCATCATTGTACAGCATTGCCAAGGGACTGTTGCCAAAGTTTGGAATCTCACATCAAAACATACTGTATTATGCGAGTCTTGCAAACTTCTACACGGTTTACGATCTGCGTCGTCTTCGGCCTGAGCAAACCAATCTTTATCTTTTGTGCTATGCATGGTTGCGTTATCGGCAACTGACAGATAACTTGGTGGATGCACTATCTTATCATATGAAGCAGTTGGAAGGGCAAAGCAGAGAAGCCGCAAAAAAAGCCTTCTATACCGATCAGCTTCGAAAACAAAAAGAAACACCGCGAATTGGCCGCCTTCTGTCTCTCTATGTAGACGACAGCGTGTTTGATACTACGCCATTCGGCGAGATCCGACAGCGTGCATACAAAATCATACCACGAGACACGTTACAAAACATCGCTAAGCGTATGATCATAAAACCGGCCAGCAAGTTGGCACGGCATTGGATGGCGGTCGATGAAATGGCAAAACGTATACGTATCCATTTACGGCCACTGTTCATAGAACTCGATTTCGAAAGTTCTAAACCGGACAATCCTTGGCTCATGGCACTTGCCTGGGCTAAAGGCATATTTGCTCAAAAACAACGTCTATCGCAACGACCAATTACCGAGTGCCCAACAGCCACGTTACCGAAACGATTACGTCCATATTTATTGGTCTACGATGCCAATGGTAATCCGACCGCACTTCATGCTGACCGTTATGAATTCTGGCTGTACCGACAGATCAGGAAAAGAGTAAAGTCCGGTGAATTGTACCTCGACAACAGCTTACAGCACCGCCAATTCTCAAGTGAATTGGTGTCAATAGACGAGAAGGCTGAGGTCGGTGTTTGTCAAGCAAGTTGTCGCCTAAATTAAATTTATTTTTTTGTAGTAATTTTCTTTAAAATACGCATTTAATTCGCTTCGCTCATTCTTTTTAGGTTTTTTAAGGCAGGGCAGGATCGTTAGCAAGATTTGAGT
>JABIBH010000183.1 GCA_018652925.1 bacterium
CCGGCATTCAGAAGTGTGAATGCACAATCTGCATCAAGCCTGCGAGCATAGCCGTACAGCTTGCCATCGGTAATTACAGTCTGGAAATCACCAAGACTGAGAACCTTATGGTCTCTACGAAACCTTGTAATTCTGCCATAATATTCTCTCAACTCAACTTTGCGATTGTCTGCTTCATAGTTCCAGTCCATTGGTCTGCGACAATCAGGATCTTTCCCACCAGTCATTCCAACTTCATTACCATACCAGATGTGAGGCATACCAACATACGTCATGCCAAATAGTACAGCAGATTTAAGTCTGCGAACATCGCCAGTTGAAGTGAGATAGCGGATTGTGTCATGGCTGTCAATCAGGTTCATCATGCAACCAACTGATTGAGCAGGGTAGGCGTAACGCCCAGGTGCGAGTCTGGAATCAAAAGAGACCGCATCAATTCTGCCTTTGCCAAAGAAGTCCATAACAGGGTCACGGAAGTATTTGTAATTCATTGTTGAATCAAAGCAGTGTGGCCCAATCCAGCTTGCTGCATTGCCCCAAAGTTCACCAACAAGCCAGCAGTCAGGATTTACTTCATGGCAGACATCATTGAACATTTTCCAGAACCAGAATGGAACTTCATTTGGAACATCCAGACGGAATCCATCGATATCAAGCTCTCCAAGCCAGTATCTGGCAACATCAAGTACATGGTTAACAACTGGCATATTTGGGTCGGCTTGAGAAATGTCGGTTTTGTTGTTTTCCGCAGCATTTTGACAAGATAGGTCCCAGTTCAAGTTTGGATGCAGACCAAATCCCCACCAACAATCGTAGTAATCAATTGCGTTATAATTGTCGTGTTTAGGGAGAGGCCACTTTTTCCACTCATACCAACTCCAGTATTCAGATTTGTCACCTTTTTCCACACAGTCCTCAAATGCAAAGTGCCAGTTGCCTGTGTGATTGAATGCCATGTCAACAACAACTCTGATGCCGTGGTCATGAGCATTTTTCATAAACGATTTGAACTCTTCAGGTGTACCAAAGTGTGGATCAAGTTTCATGTAATCAGTAGGATCGTACTTGTGATTACTCATTCCCTGATTCAGTGGATTGAAATAGATAACGGTAATTCCAAGGTCCTGCAGATAATCCAGTTTCTGGTTAACACCTTCAATGTCGCCACCGAAGAAAGAGAAGTAATCTGGCTTACCATCGGTTCTGTATGGACTTTTAGCCAGTCCAGCGGAATCTGTCCAGTCATCCACCATATGAAAATACTCACCATTGGTTTTACCTGACGATGGCAAACTGTTTCTGCCTTGATACCATTTTTCAGAAAAATCAGGATCGTTAGTTTTATCGCCGTTATTGAATCGTTCAGGGAAAATCTGATAAACGATTCCAGTTCTTGCCCACTCGGGAGTCAAAAACGGAGGTAGAATTTCTTTAGTGTATTTGAATGGATCAGATGAGCCGAAGCCAGCTGTACCGAGATTAACTACTTCATTTCCATCGGTATATGTGAAGAAGAAGTTCAACTCTGATTCAGCAGAAGGCAGTTCAATTGTATTGTTGTAATATTGGTAAAGTGGATCTGAATCGGCAGGGCTCATTTCAGCAACTTTAAAGTCACTGCCATCAACTGAATAATTAACACTCATTTGCTGAATGTCACCTTTGTGAGCATAGGCAGTGAGTTCAACTGTGGTCAATGAAAGTGGATTACATGTTGAGTAGTCCATCGCAATCTCAATGCCGTCAGTAAATACCGAGTCATCACCAATTTCAATTTCAATCGACGAAAACTTGTCATCGACAACTATAAGAGAGTTGTTTCCACCAAAGCCATCTTCAGCAGTTTCGCTATTGTCGGGATCCTGTTTCCAGTTGCCATCAACAACAAACTTGTATTCATAGCTTCCTGGTTGCAGAAGAAGTGTAGTAGTGAAGATGCCGTCTTCATTACTGTCCCTCATTCTATCTCGACTGTCATTCCAGTCATTGAAAGAGCCAGCAAGAAAGACATCTTTTCCACCGTTTGCATTACATTGGAATGGGACAACTTTCATTCCTGCATCATCATTGGAATCAGAACTGGAAGCTGCAGCAAAAGGATCTTTGCCTTCACGCACATTTATCAGTGAGTTATCTCCGCCAAGGCCATCTGGTTCTATGTTTGAGTTGGCAGGATCTGTTTGCCAGTTCCCATCGACAACAAATTTGTATGTGTGACTGCCAGGAGTAAGAGCCATTGTGACTGTGTATGTACCGTCATTGTCGTCATCACTCATTTTGTCAGAGCTGTCACTCCAGCCATTGAAGTCACCAGCAAGATAGATGCCGCTCACTCCGGAAATCACAGGCGTGTAATTGAATGTTACATCAATGGATCCTGAGCTTGTTGGTGCAGTGGTAGTAGTGGCAGGTGCAGAATCACCAATAGTAATCAGTGAGTTCAGGCCACCAAAACCGTCATCGGCACTGTTCTGGTTTTCTGGATCTGCAATCCAGTTACCGTCGACAACAAACTTGTACATGTAACTGCCAGATGAGAGATCAACTGTCGTAGTGTAAACGCCGTTGCCATCGTCAGCCATTGGGGTACTGCTTGTACTCCAGTCATTGAATTCTCCGGCAACAAAACAACTGCCAACCGATGATCCAGCGTTGTATGAAAAAGTATGTCCAGCAGCAGAAACTTCCTGAACAACTATGTCTGTAGCAGAGCCACCGCCCATTACCAGCACGTCTTCGCCTTCAGCAACTGTACAGAGTGAGTTGTTGCCACCAAAGCCATCCAGTTTTGTGGAACTGTTATTTGGGTCCTCACGCCAGGCGCCATCAATGATAAACTTGTATTCATAAGTTCCAGGCTCAAGGTCAATAGCTACTGACCAGTTGTTGCCAGCATTTTTCAGTTTAATATCATATGACTGCCAGTCGTTAAAAGAGCCAGCCAAGTAGACCTCTTTTGCCCCAGGAGAGTTGAGGTTGAAGGTTACTTCCGCAGCATTCAGACAGACAGCAGAAAGCAACAAGACTGTTAGCAAAAAGTATTTCATGATTTCTCAATTTGTTGAAGGAACGAACAATACGTTTGTAGACTATCAGTTTTAAGTCAACAGTCAAGGTGCACTGATAAGTTATTTGTGTTATAATTAGTGTTGGATCTAACAACAAGGATACATAAATGAAGAAGATTCTGTTAACAGTTCTGCTGTCGATATTTGTCTTCGGGTGCACTGAGAACAATACCCCAGTTGCCCCTGAAGTAGTTCCCAATAGCGGTAATACAACTACCAGAGACGCAAGCTTCCTTTTGCGTGCCTATGATTTGGATGAAGTTTATCTGACTGGTGTCTTTAACAGCTGGGTCCCTAATGATCCTGCCTACGCAATGACTCTTGACCCAGATGGCTACACCTGGCGTATAACAACGGAATTTCCTACAGGATTACAGCAGTACAAATTCTCACTTTATAAAGGTGGAAGCAATTACCTGATAACTGATCCGGCAGCAGTAGAAGTTATTTCCGGCAGTGATCCTGCTCA
>JABIBH010000184.1 GCA_018652925.1 bacterium
ATAAACTATTTGCACATCAGGCAAAGCATCCGCAATGTCCAGCAGTGCTCCACAGATATCGCGGATTGGCTGACCATGATTTTCCCTGCGATGAGCCGTAACCAGAATACCTGTTTTGCCATCGTCAAAATGAGAAGGGGCACTGGCAACATTTTTGATTGTAATATTCAATGCATCGATGGCAGTGTTGCCGGTTATACAAATATCTTCGCGACTAACTTTTTCACCCAGCAGATTGTCACAACTCAGTTGAGTTGGAGGGAAGTGGATATCGCAAAGTGAAGTGGTCATCTGCCTGTTTGCTTCTTCAGGCCAGGGGCTGAACCGGTCCCAGGTACGCAGGCCAGCTTCAACATAACCAATTGGAACCTTGGCATAAAAAGCAGCAAGTGCAGCAGAGTAGGTTGTAGTTGTGTCACCCTGAACAAGAATCATGTCAGGCTTATGAAAGGAAATATATTTTTGCATCCCATGAAGAACGCCAGTTGTGACATGAGTCAGGTCCTGATTGGCTTTCATGATATCAAGGTCGCAATATGGAGTTATGTCAAAAAGCTCCAATACCTGATCCAGCATATCCCGATGTTGCGCAGTGGCAACAAGGTGGCATTCAAAGCCATCGGTTCGATCGAGTTCTTTTACAATGGGTGCCATTTTAATGGCTTCAGGGCGAGTACCTGCAATAACTGCTATTTTATACATATTAACCTCCATGTTAACTGGGATACAATATTTACGGGGATACTATGCTACAACTGCGTATATGACAACCGGTAAGTTGACGCAATTGCATATCACCGTTACTATTTCTCAACATAAGTTAACAACCCCGAAAGGTTTGAAATAGTGAAAGCCATCGAGATACGCGCCAGATTTCTAAAGTTTTTCGAAGAGCGCAACCATCAGGTTGTTGATTCAAGTTCACTTGTTCCGCAGGATGATCCGACTTTGATTTTTATCAATGCCGGAATGAATCAATTTAAAGCTGTATTTCTAGGCATCGAAAAACGCGATTACGTGCGAGCAGCTTCCTGCCAGAAATGTATGCGTGTTAGTGGAAAACATAATGACCTTGAAGAGGTTGGCAGAGACGCTCGTCACCACACTTTTTTCGAGATGCTGGGCAACTGGTCTTTTGGCGATTATTACAAAAAAGAATCACTTGAGTGGGGCTGGGAATTTCTTGTAAAAGAGATGGGCTTGACCACGGATAACATGTGGGTATCGGTTTATAAAGATGATGATGAAGCTTACAATATTTTCCGCGATAATATCAAACATCCTGAAGAACGTATTGTCAGGCTTGGCGATTTGGAAAATGGCGATGATGAAAACTTCTGGTCGATGGGTGATGTAGGTCCTTGTGGACCTTGCGCTGAAATCCATGTCGACCAGGGTGAAGAGATGTCTTGTGACCATCCTGACGGTTGTGCACTTGGCGTTTGCGATTGTGATCGTTGGCTTGAAATCTGGAATCATGTCTTCATGGAGTTCAATCGCGATGAAGAAGGAACTCTCCATTCATTGCCAATGAAAAGCGTTGATACAGGCATGGGGCTTGAAAGACTGGTTGCAGTTGTTCAAGGCGTAAAAAGTAATTATGAAAGTGATCTATTCACACCGCTTACCAAATATGTTGCTGAACTTTCAGGTAAAAAACCTGAAGGCGAAGACAAAGTTTCAATGCAGGTAATTGCCGATCACGCCCGTGCAGTCTGTTTTGCAGTAACAGATGGTGCTGCACCAGGCAACGATGGTAGGGGTTATGTAGTACGACGAATTTTGCGTCGGGCTGCCAAACATGGCCGTAACCTTGAACTCAAAGATCCATTTCTGTGGAAAGTTGCTGAACTTGTTATCGATGAAATGGGAGATGCATATCCGGAAATCGTTGAGCGCAAGGATACTGTTCTGAAAACTATCCGCAAAGAGGAAGAGCGTTTCAATCTTACACTTGATCGCGGTTTGCAGAAGTATGCAGATATTCGTAAAGCAATGCAGTCAGAAGGCAGAACTGAAATCAGTGGTGAAGAAGCATTCATGCTGCATGATACATTTGGCTTTCCTGTCGATCTGACAGCAGTTGTAGCTGAAGAAGATGGACTGTCAGTTGACTCTGATGGCTTTAAAGTCTGCATGGAAAAACAGCGTGCAAGCAGTGGCAAGGAACGCAAGTTTATGGCTGGCGTTGGCCCCTGGGAAGCTGTTGCAGAGATGTCGAAATCAGTTTTTGTTGGTTTTGATAAACTTGCAATCGACACAACTGTTCTGGCAGTCAGGGAAACAGGCAACGGTTCTGCACAAATCCTTTTCAGTGAAACTCCATTTTATGCTGAGAGTGGTGGCCAGATTGGTGACACCGGCAGAGTGACTTTTGCCGATGGAACAGTTCTGGAAATTCTGACAACAATCACTGACGAAGCAGGTAATGCTTCAATCGTAACAGCTGTTGCAGATGAGCTGTTATCCAAATGTAAAAGCGATGCCAAAGTACAATTGGAAGTTTCAGGTAAACGACCAATTATAATGCGTCATCACACCGCAACTCACTTACTGCACTCTGCGCTTCGTGAAGTTCTTGGCGATCATGTTACTCAAGCTGGTTCTGAAGTTACAGCAGACAAACTGCGTTTCGATTTTCATCACGACCAGGCAGTAACAGCTGCTGAACTTGCTCACGTGGAACGGATAGTCAATAGAGAGATTCTGGCAAACCGTGAAGTTATGGTTCATAACGATGTCCCGATTGCAGAAGCAAAAGAACGTGGTGCCACAGCACTGTTTGGTGAAAAATATGGCGACTCGGTGAGGATTATCGAGATTGCCGGCCTCAATGAAACAGTTTTTTCACTGGAGCTTTGTGGCGGAACACATGTCAGTAGATCTGGCGATATTGGCCCGTTCAGAATTGTTGGAGAGAGCAGTTGTGCTGCAGGAATTCGCAGGATTGAAGCAGTAGCAGGCGAAATTGCCCTGATGTTAATTGAAGAAGAACGCGATCCTCTGAAAGCAGTAAAATCCGCTTTGAACCAGAGAGGCAATCCTGCAGATCTTATTGCCAATCTCAAGAGTGAAAAAGATACTCTTGTAAAAGAATTGAAGCAGGCAAAACAGGCATCAGCTGCTGGTGGACTGGAAGATTTGCTTGGCAATGCAACGGAGCTTAACGATTTCAAGTTTCTGACTGCTGAAGTCGATGCAGAAGACCGTGATTCCTTTTTGCAACTCGGTGACAGAGCTGTTGAACAGCTTGGAAGTAGTATC
>JABIBH010000185.1 GCA_018652925.1 bacterium
AAGGAGCACTCTGTTTTGCCGAAGTTCAGTAAGGCACAAGAAGTTACACTCTTTATATACTCAGGAGATTGATGTGAGTAAACGTATTGCAATGGTTGCATACACTCATTACCAGACAGACCCTCGCTGCAGGCGTGAGGCGGAGCTTTGTGCTGAAAACGGCTGGCAAGTCGATTTCTACGCATTAAAAACAACAGAGCAGGGCTCTAAGCTGGAAAAATCCGGCGTGAATGTGATTGAAGCAGGGATGGACAGGTATAGAGGAGACTCACCTGTTAAGTATATGTTAAGTTACATTGAGTTTCTTCTTCGGGTTTCATACACAATTTTATTCAACCACATGAAAAACAAATATCAGGTTATTCATGTCAATACAATGCCAGACTTCATGGTGTTTACTGCGTTTATTCCAAAATTCATTTTTGGAGCAAAAGTAATTCTGGATGTTCATGATGTTATGCCAGAAATCTACATGACCAAATTCAAACTTGGACCAAATCACTGGAAAATCAGACTGATCAGGTTCATCGAAGTTTTCTCTGCCAAAGTTGCAGATGCAGTTTTAGCGGCAGAACATCCAAAGGGCGAATTGCTTGTTGAGCACGGTGTACCTGAGGACAAGGTTTCTGTTTTGCTCAATCTTCCGGATGACTCGATATTTCCGATGAATAAAGAGAAGCCAACAGACCTGCCTGAAAGTCCTGAGGATGAATTCAAGTTGATTTATCATGGAACACTTGCACATCGACTTGGACTTGATCTGGCTGTAGCTGCAATGCCGGCAGTATTGGCTGAATACCCGGGAGCAACATTACGAATAATTGGCGATGGCGATCATTTACCCGAGCTTCACAAAATGGTAGATGAACTTGGGATTAATGAATCGGTCACATTTTCCGATGCATTTCTACCTCTGGAAACAATTCTACCGGAACTTCAGGCTGCCCATCTTGCTGTTATCCCAACTCGACACGAGATAAGCACAGACTATATGCTTCCGACCAAGCTGATAGAATATTTGCGGCTTGGTATCCCGGCTTTGGTTACTCCAACTCGGACAGTTCGATATTATTTTGGAGATATAAGGCCAAATTATCTGGAAGAAACAACACCTGAAGTTGTAGCCAGCGCAATTATTAACGCCAGACAGGATTACGATAAAATAATGAGCGATACTTTGGTGATGCAGGACGATTTTTTCTCCAAGTTTGATTGGCCTGTTCACAAACATAGTTATCTGGACTTGCTTGAGAAATTGACGAACGGGAAACAATAATAATGTTGGACTATTTACCTGGTTTATATCTTCGGAGGTTTGCCATCAAGTTGATGGAGGTTTTGCGCAAAACCGAAGGTATGTCCAATCTCCAGGATCTGGAAAAATCACAATGGCATTCATATAATCAACTGGAAGAATTACAGATAAATAATCTGCGTGAGCATTTTATGTGGTGCGAAAAAAATGTACCATTCTGGCAAAAGCAGTTTGCAGAAAGCGGCTTTAAACCTGATCAACTCTCTTCAATTGACCAGCTTCAGCAATTGCCATTAATGGACAAAAGCATCATTCGTGAAGCAGGAGACACACTTTTTCCGACCGATGGACTGGACAGACAGCGTCGGCCAAAATGTACTTCAGGTTCAACTGGAATCCCTCTGAATTATTATCTCGATAGAAAATCACACAGTTTTCTATGGGGTCATATCTGGAGAGCATGGGGCCAGACAGGCTATAAGCCCGGCGATCTTTATGCAACATTGAGTGGCGGTTCCCTGTTACCGGAACATGTAGATTTCAAGCAGCGAATATATCTGCTTCTCAGTGGCTGCCTGCATTTACCTAGCTATCATCTCACAGAAAAAATAATGGATGAGTACTGCCTTAATCTGGCCAGAACGAAGGTTGGATTCATGTATGGGTACCCATCAAGTCTGGAATTATTTGCAAGGTATGTTAACAGTAAATCAGAATCGATTATTCCAGCACAGGCCGTTTTTACAACCAGTGAAATGCTAACTACTGAAGCCAGGTCTGAAATTGAAAAAGCCTTTGGGTGTCCGGTATTTGATATCTATGGTTGTAACGATTCCGGTCTCTACAGCTTTGAGTGCCAGCATCACAACGGGTTTCATCAGGGTATGGAGAGCTGCTATGTTGAAGTTGTGGACGATGACGGTAACTGTTTGCCAGATGGTAAGATAGGCCGCATTGTAACAACTCATTTTGCCAACAGATCTCATCCATTTATTCGTTACATAACAGGCGATGTTGGGGCAATTGATAGATCTCCCTGTGAATGTGGAAGAGGTCTGATTCGTCTGGTTAACCTTCAAGGCCGCGAGAGGGATTTTGTGCGAACAGAAGATGGCAGGAAAGTGCATGGAGCATTTTTCAATCACTTCGAGCCTTTCTACAGCAATAGTTGGATTGAAAGATTTCAGGTTTATCAAAATTCTGTCGGGAAGCTGGAAGTTCGTCTGCAGGTAAAAGAAAAGCCGGATCAGGGTGCTGTTGACAAGTTGACAGAAGAGCTCCAGGAGGGGCTTGGAAAAATGGAAATAGTTGTAATATTTACTGATGAAATGGAGTTGACTTCCACCGGTAAATTCAGAGTCGTTATCTCTGATGTTGACTAAAGCTGTTTTTCTCTCAGGTCCTGTAAGTCCATCATTATATTTTTGATGTATCTTCCCTTAAGAATCCCAAGCAAAGCATCGGCAGCCTGAACAAGTTTCCAGTCTCTCTTTTTACTTCTAAACAATGTTTTGTTTCGTCTATCATTCAGCTCTATTCCAAGAAAATCCTCAAGCCTCTTGAACTCACTATCGGTTGTCATAAGCTCTTGAAAGCCGAGCATAAGATAATCGCTATCATTGTTGTTGATATATTCAATAATGCTTTCATTGTGTTCAGACCAACGTTTGACGAAATTCAATGCTCTGAATGGATTTTTGTAAAATCTTCGCAAGCCTTCCCATGTAAATCGAGGCCAGATTTCTCCAGGATGCCTATATATAGCAATAACTTTGTGCTCAGGTAGTTGATTTTGCCAGCATGGCAGTACAAGAGGAGTCCTTGGATCTTTGAAACCCCAGGTTTTGTAGCTTTCATTGCAATCATTGATAATCTGGTTCATTTGCTCTTTTTGACTATCAGATAGAACTGGATTCTCAGGTTTTACTGTATGTAGAACTGAATAATCATCGATATTCAGTATATCCATGTTCAGATGCAGGGAGGATTGCCGCTCATATTTGTTGCCTTTATCATATGAAACATCGACAGGTATGTCATCGCCCATGTTAATGCCGGAATGATGCATTATCTGAGAAACTAGTGTTGTTCCAGATTTGTGCATACCAAGTATCATATAAATCATATCTGCCTCCAGATTACCGGACAACAAGGTTTGTACTGTTCTTCTTATGATGAAGAGCCCTGCAAGTCAATATAAACCTGTATTTAACGCTAAACTAACTCATAATTTGGTCGATTATTATGGAGTGTTTTGACAATATAACTATTGACTAAATCTGTCTTTAGATGTTCTTTTAGCTATTATAGCATGGAAGTGCAACTGTCAAGGCAAGGAAGCCGGGGGTTGATTTAATGAGTGACATTCTTAATGCCAATCGCAATAGTGCTGGTGGTGATGATTTTGAGTACCAGTTAGCTACTGCAGGCAGTGGTGATTTGTATCCAGTCCCATCAGGAAATGCTCTGGTCGAAGTTGAGCGTATTGCTGGCGCATTGCTGGATTTACGCCGAGGCAGGGGTGGGCAGGTTATTACATTTGCTTCGTCAGTACATGGCGAGGGTTCCAGTTTTATTTCCTATAACGTAGCCAGACACATCTCCTACATGATCGGTCAAAAAGTTGCATGGATTGATGCAAATTTCCGTTCCCCTCAACACGGACTGATTGATGACGGTGTTAACTTCAGAGAACTCTTGGTAGCTCCAGATACTTTCAACGATATTTCCACCGGTGGCGATCTGACTCTTATACCTCATGGAAACAGGCACGTAAGAACAACTGATTTACTTGAGAATGATAGTTATCCAGAACTTCTCGCCCGTTTTCAGGACAAATTTGCTATAACTATTCTTGATGCACCTCCTGTTTCAGAATCGATTGATGTTGGAAGACTGGCTTTCCCAACTATGGGATTGGTTTTAGTAGTTGAAGCTCGTCGATTAAAACATCAGGTAATCAAGTATGGTATTGAAAAGTTGAATAGCCAGGGCGTGAACGTCATTGGCACTGTAATAAACAAGATGATT
This sequence comes from bacterium, assembly GCA_018652925.1. Classification (GTDB taxonomy): domain Bacteria; phylum Krumholzibacteriota; class Krumholzibacteriia; order LZORAL124-64-63; family LZORAL124-64-63; genus JABIBH01. Next base: position 4,286 of record JABIBH010000185.1, read on the forward strand.
TATGATGTACCTGCAGCAATTTATAATCGGTTGTAGGCATACGGAGGGAAAAATGTTTTTAATGGCAGGCACAAGAGTAAAACGGGTTGCATTATTTGCGGTGATAGTAGCTCTCTGTTTTTCTGTCCTGGGTTGCTCTTCTGGTCCCAAGGGATCCAGGGCTCCTCAGCTTATTGAGTATAATGAAGCTGAGATTGCTGCCAGGGATGCTGCAAAATCTGCAAGATACAGACTACATCCAGGCGATGTTTTTAACATAGATTTCAAGTATATGCTCAATAAAGACAAATTGCAGTTTTTGCGTATTCTTCCAGATGGCACAGTAACTTGTGCCGGTGTTGGTGAGGTTGTTGCTGCCGGTCTCACAGTCTCAGAGTTTGATTCTACTTTGACAGAACTGTATGCCAAAGATTTCAGGGATGCAGAATTATCGGTAATTCTAAAAGAGTTTGCTTCAAGTAAAGTTTATGTTTTTGGGGAAGTCCAAAACCCTGGCCACTATGAGCTGGAAACATTGCAAGAGGGGCTGTTGCAGTCTCTGGCAATGGCTGGTGGCTTTGATACTCATGCAGATCGATCTGAAGTTGCATTAATCAGGCTGACTGAAGAAGGATATATCTATTACAGCGTTGACTTGTCACATATAGAAGAAGCGTCTTCAATCAGTCCTCTGGCTCTGAGAATCAGACCCAATGACATTATTTATGTACCACGCTCAAAAATTGGAGATATGTCGTACAAGATTCGTTATCTTCTAGAGCCAGTTGTTTCGATACAAAATTTGTTCTGGGATATATACGCAATTTCTAACATTGACAAGGTTGACCGAATTATTCGGTAAGAGGGGACTACAGTGAATACGGAAATAAACTCCAAACTCAGCGATGCAAACTCAGATACGCAAATAGGCCTTCGTGACATAATTGCTATTTTGATACGCCGTAGATATGTAGTACTTGGTGTAGTTATTCCAATCGTTTTGATGTCACTTTTTGGGGCAATGCGATCTACAGATATTGCAATTGCCAACGCCAAAGTAATGATTGAGGGCAAGTCTATCGCTGATCCCAGGTTTGGTCGTAAAACAGTTGATTATGATGTTATGATGAGTTCTGCAAAACAGTTGGCTATCAGTATGCCTGTAGCTGAACTTGCAGCTGAAGTATTGTGGGATTCAACTTTGGTTCTTGAGCAAGAAGATCGGGAATTCATTGGGTTTGCTAACAAGAAGCAACTGAGAATCGAGTTGATGGGTGGTGTTGATGCAGGCCAGGTTGGTGAGTCAAATGTTCTGGAAATTGAATTTACTCACCTGAATACGTTTTTTGCATTGCTTGCGGTTGATGCAATAACAGATGCATATATAAATTTAAACATGAAGAATCAGCAAAATAGTCACGCTTTGGACTACTATACAGAACAGATAACTGACCTCCAAACTGAAATAGACAGTTTAATGTTTATGCGTGCAGAAATATTCACAGAAGCAGGATATACTAATCTGAATTCCAATTCTACTGCAGGAATCGGCCATATCAAGAGTATGGAATACAAGTATTATACTACCAAGTCCGACAGAGTTGGTTTGGAAGCCAGGATTAGAAGTATTAAAGCTGCAATAAAGAAAAATGAGGAATTTGTACCTGCATTAACATTAGGTGAGAATCAGACAATTCTTGGTAATAGGAGTGCTCTTGACAAAGCTAGGATTGAACTTGCAGAGCTAAGAAGTTCATATACTGAAGAGTCTGTCTGGGTGCAGCGACAGATAGAGTTGGTATCGTTTGCAAAAGAACAGCTCATAATAGCAAGAGATGCATTTGTTCAGGACCTGGAAATAGAGAAGGCTGGAATTCTAGAGATGGAAAAATCTCTTGAGTCAGCCGTGGCTATTCAAAAAGCTGATCTTATTGGTTACCCGGAAGTTGAGCGGCTGGTTTCTTCTCTTAATATGAGAATTGATACACAAAGAGATTTGCTGGAAACTCTGCAGATGAAACGAGGAGAGGTCAGGCTAAGTGCTGAAAGCGATCTCCGAATCAGTAATATTACCAAGCTGGACAAACCAACTCTCACTTCAAATATTGCTGGTGGGCGCAAATTTATTTATGTAATTCTAGCTGGAATTCTTGGCCTTGCTCTGGGTCTGGTTGCAGCAATGTTCGTTGAGAATCAGGATCACAGGATATATGACAGCAGACAGGCTGTTCAAATGTTGGGAGTACCGGTTCTGGGAACTGTCAGTCAGATATCAAAAACCAAAAAGTGAGATTGAAGACGATAAAAGCGTAACTTTGGTATTGAAAGCTATGAGTTTACTTTACTGTGTATTGTTGGAGTTGCAAATTGTTATTGAGTGGAATGTTTCCGTAAGTAGGATTGGCGGTGTCCGATATGTATAATAAGGACAAACAACATATTGGAAAACCCAACCGACAAGAACTCGGATGGAGCTTGTTCTCACCAGCAGTTGTGGGCCTTATTTTTACAATTATTGCTGTATTGTTTTCTTTTATAATTTACAATTATCTTGATTTTACTAAAATGCCATTGGCAATTGTTGGGTTAATGGGTTTTGTGTTTCTTGCATCTGTGTCAATAAAAGATCCAGGAAAAGTCGCTCTGGTCTGGTTTTTTGCAATGTCCGGATTTCAGTCTACCGGTATGATAGTTATGCCGGGAATGCCTGATTTTACTTATGCCAGACTTTTTATGGTTTGGGTTCTATTTATTCTTCTTATCAGATTTACTGTTCAAGGTAAAGCGCCAAAGGGTCCATATATGGCAGACTTTGGTTTTATTGCTTATGCAGTATACCTTCTTATCCAGTTGTCAGTACATGATATTCATCTATTTCATCAATGGTATACTTCAACATTGACTCCATTGATAGCATATTTATTTGCAAAAAATGTTTTTACAAAAGGGAAGCAGATAAGTCAATTATTTTGGGTTCTGGTTATTCCAACATTTTATTTTACAATAACTGCAATTGGCGAACATTATGTAATACCGGAACTTGTGTGGCCTAAAAAAATTCTAGATCCGGAAATTGGTAACTGGTGGGCAGGACGAGCACGTGGTCCATTTCTTCAAACTGCGGTTTTTGGTTACATACTTGGCATGTTTGCATTAACTCAAATATATTTGATTACAAGACCATACAGAAGGTTTTTGAAATTAATACTTGGAATTAGCATCGCTGGGGCATTGTTAGCACTCTTTTTTACCTATACAAGAGGTGGTTGGGCTGCAATGGCAGTTGGCTTGATTACCTTGGCAGTCATGCGTAAAAGATTTATGCCAATACTTATTTCGGTTGCTGTTGTGGGAGCATTATTATTATCTGCCGGAATTTTGCAGTCAACAGGTGGAGAAGATCTGGAAGATCGTTTTTCCAATACAGATACAATTGAAAACAGACTTGGTATTATCTCTGCATCTACCAATGTGGTTTTGGACTACCCTTTATTTGGGATGGGATATTTTCAGTTCAGAGAAAAAGGTGGAGAGTACCTGAAAGGTCTGTACTTTCCTTTTTATGGATATATAAAGAATAAAAATGTTCGACATGTTGTTATTCATGATATGTACTTCGGGAGAGCCGCTGAAGAGGGTCTTGTTGGAGTATTATTATTATTAATTTATGTATTTGGTGTAGGTAGATCATTTATTATAAAATGGCGTTTGAATCCTCAGGAACCATGGTTCAACAGGGATTTGCTTGCCATATTCATGAGTGTGATAATGCTTTATCTGGCAGGTGGAATGTTCATTGATCCACGTTACTTTGATCTCCCCAATGCTATACCTGCATTTTTTGCAGGCCTGATAACTGGTTACGGTAATGACAGATACAAATAATAAGAGTTTACTGTCCAAGGCTAAAAAACTTTTCTCCAAGTATACATTTGGTTCTGAAGTTGTACGACTAATGGGGTTGGCTGTACTTGCCAAGCCACTTGGTGTACTTACTCAGATGCTATTGGCAAAATACTATGGCACAAGTGCGGAATATGATGCGTATGTTTTGTCTTTCTTTCTAGTTACATTTATAGAAGTTACAATTGGCAGGGTATTCACAGCAGTTTATATGCCAATGATAATCAAGCTCCGAGTCAGTATGTCTGATTATAAGCTGGAACAATTCAAAAATGCATTTTTCCTGTTATTCCTGTTGCCAGGGATTGTTTACACACTGTTTTTGCTTTTCACTACATCGATACCTGTGAAACTTGCGGCACCAAAAGCACCTCAACTAACTCTTGATATAGCTGTTCCAATGGTCAGGTTCATGGCATTACCCGGACTTTTGATGTTATTGGTTGCTATGGGCAAGGCAGTACTAAATTCCAATCGACATTTCAGAATTCCAGCTTTAATGCCTGCCACTAGAGGTGCATTGTTCATTGCATGTGTATACTTTCTACATGAAAGTAAGGGTATTTGGGCACTCCCAATTTCATTTGCTATCAGCAGCGTCAGTCAAGTATTAATCATTTGGATAACAGGTATAGTCAAAGGTAATGTTGCGATAGCGAGGCCCTCATTGCCTGAGGGTGCACCGAAGCAAGTATGGGTATTAAGTCAATTTATATTTGTATCTACTGCTCTGATGACAATCAATGAATTTCTGGATAAAATGTTTGCCTCAAGTCTTATTGCAGGGAGCATTTCAACTATAGCATACTCTGTAGTTATTCTGAATTTCAGCGTTCAGATTATTCAGTTGAGTTTAAATACGGTGATGTTTACAAAGATGTCCGAGTTTTTTGCCGAAGAAAGGTTCAAAGAATGTAGCGACTATCTGGTTGTAAACTTCAAAAAACTAACAAGACTGGTAGTACCATTTGCCTTGACCCTGATGATCTCTGCTACTGAAATTGTTCGAGTACTGTTTCAGAGAGGTGAATTCAACGAAGAAAGCGCCGTACGAACATCGATGGCTCTTAGTATATATATGATTGGCTTGCCCGCTTTGGTAATCAATCTTCCGGTCACTAGAATATTCCACACGATGCAAAGAATGAGAGATAAAGTCTGGCTGGCAGTGCAATACCTTTCTACAAATGCAATTGGCAATTTTTTGTTGATTGGAACATTTAAAATTGCAGGGTTGGCAATATCTTCTGCAATGGCAATAACTTTGCATCTGGCACTATCATTGTTGGTTTTAAGCAGATATAATTCAGGATTGGCAATTGGTAAGCTATCTGCAATTATTGTTCGTGCATATATCATAGGGATTGTGATGTGGTTGGTTTACAGCTACAGTGGTCTTGAAGAGTACGCATATAATATTGTAGTTGCGGGTGGTATCGGAACCTCAATAACGGTAGCGGCCATCAAGGCAGTTTTTGTTTTTGTGATTTTCATGCTTATCACATTGGTTTGGGCAAAGTTGTCAGGGAAAGGGAAATTAAAACAAAATGTATAAAGAGCATTTCGGTCTTCATACTTCTCCATTTGCATTGGGATCCCATTTGCAGTTTCTGTATAAATCGGGGGCTTTTGAAGAGACAATGGCTCACCTTGTGTATGGACTAAAAGGTGGTGAGGATATAGTTCTGATAACTGGAGGCATCGGTACCGGCAAGACAATGGCCCTCCATAATCTGGTTACTCATATATCATCTCTTTACAAAGTGGCCCTGATTAACACAACACAGATCGATTACAGAGAACTTCTTAAAATGGTTCTTGTTGAGGTGAATGTTTCATATCCTCCGGAAGCCGATCGAGCTGATCTGCTGATGATCCTCAAAGGTGAAATCGAAAATGCAGCTGCTGAAGGCAAGAGGATTCTGCTAATTGTAGACGAAGCTCAAAATCTTGATATCAATACTCTTGAAGGCTTGCGCCTGTTGACAAACCTTGCAAAAACTGATGAGCAGGCTTTGCAACTTGTTTTGGTAGGACAGCCAGGGCTGCTTGAAAGTCTTGATTCCCCGGATTTAATCCAGATGAAGCAAAGGATTAGAGTACATTACCATTTGATAACTCTTACATCCAATGAGATGAAAGAATATATAGAGCACAGGCTTACTGTTGCCGGCTGTAGGAAGAAAATTTTCAATGAAGGTGCGTATAAACGAATCTACAAGTTGAGTGAGGGTGTACCAAGACTTGTAAATATCATTGCAGATAAATCGATGCTGAAAGCTTTTGTTGATAGAGCAAAGTTGGTTGATGCTAATCATGTTGAAGAGCTGGAATATGCCAAATCTACTACCGATATCAAAAAGGTATCCGAGAAACCGGAACCTGCTCCAGTTGAAGAAGTAGTTACAATCGATGAAGATCCTCCTGCTGAAGCGCCTTCGAAAAAATTCAATATCAGAGCTGTTTTATGGACAGTGGTTATTGCGATTGTTGCGTTGGGGCTTTATTTCCAGCCATGGAAATATTTCACAAATATAGTTGAAGCTCAGGAAAAAGTTGAAGTTGTAGAGAGTCCAGTAATTGCAGCTGCAGAAATAGATACTGTTGTAGTTGAAGAAATTCCGGAGATTGCACAGGAACAGGAAATAGTGGAGGAACCAGAACAGAAACCAGTGCTGGAACAGGAAGAGGCTGTTGTAGAAGGCTATTCATGGCCTGAACCTGAGTCCGAAAAATTTTGGGTTCATGTTGGGTCATTTCAAAACAAGGATAATGCTGAGACTCTGGCAATAAAATTGACTGATGCAGGTTTTAATGTTGCGGTCAATTCATCGGAATTGGCTGGAACTGTTTATCATCGTGTTTTTACAGGTCCGGCATCGAGCAAGGATCAGGCACAGGATATTGCTACTCAAGTTAAGGCAAATGAGGATGTCATTTACACAATGGTAAAATATATTCGCTGATTCCGGCAGGAGATATTGGTGAAGGTTGCACAGCTTATTCAAACAATGGCCATGGGTGGTGCTGAACACTTGGCTGTGCAGATTGCCAACGCGCAGGCTGAGGCTGGCAATGAGTCATATCTTTATGTTATTGAAGGACCAGGACCTCTCTCTGCGAAAATACGACCTGATGTAGGAGTTAAATATTTTGAGTATCGAAGACCTTCACTGCGTAACCCGTTCAAGTTTATAAAATCAGCAATAAAAGGTTACGCGCTTTTCACGTCACAAATAAAATCAAACGACATTGAATTAATACAAACCCACCTTCCAGGATCAAATTTCTGGGGTCTGGTTTTTGCGATAACCAACAAGTGTGCTGTTGTCAGTACAGTTCATAACAATTGTGAATTTGGGTATGGTGGTTCAGTAAGCCAGGCAAGGATAAAACTTCGTAAGAACGCCTATCGACAGATGTTCAAGAAGTGCGATGCAGTTGTAGCTGTTTCGGATCTGGTTGCAGAATCCTTGACTGCAGAGCTTGGTATAAAACATTCAAATAAGCTTGTGTCTGTTCCCAATGGTGTATCAATTTACCCGCCATTCAAGCTTGATGAAAAAAATGCAGTTCGCGACAAATACGATATTGGACATGATGAATTGCTTGTGCTTGCGGCAGGCAGGCATTGTGAACAGAAAAATTTCAGAGCATTGATTGAGTCGATGGGGATTTTGTCTAATAGAATCAATTGTCGATTGATTATTGCCGGTGACGGGCCGTTGCGAAGAACTCACCAGCAACATGCCGGAAGATTGGGTGTCGCCGATAAGGTTTTATTCCCCGGTAATATCAATGATTTGCCTGACCTGATGCGTGCTTCTGATCTGTATGTCATGTCATCTCGATGGGAGGGGTTGCCGCTGGTTCTGCTTGAGGCAATGGCTTGTGGAATGGCAAATGTAGGCACAGCGATTGAAGGTATTGAAGAAGTAATTGTCGATGGGAAAAGTGGTCTGGTTGTTGAATCGGATAATCCCAAAGCGCTTGCCGATGCTATAGAAGAGCTGCTTTCTTCAGATCAGAAACGCGTGGAATTTGGTGCTGTTGCGTTGGAAATTGTTAAACAGAAGTACAGCTTCGAAAGAGTGAATAAAGATTTGACTGAATTGTATAACAAGATTGTTAAAGTAAAATGATGCAGGAAGACTATTCAGTTCCTGACTCCTCTACGGAAATTGTATTGGAAATACTTGGCGAATCACAGAAGCGAAGGCTTACTGGTGGTGAGCTGATGTTGCTACTTGATGAAGCTGCATTATGTGACCTTGAAATTGCTGCAAACAAACTGGAGCGCAGGGTTGTTGATTACTCAGCTTTACAAAACAGAGTTGATGGTATGCAAATTACTCCGGATGGTGTTTATAGCTCTGCCAGAGAAACAGGAGTGACAACTCTCGAGGTTCTAAAAAAAATGCAGGCTGATGGACTGGAATTATTGTCTGGCGAAGGCGCAGAAATTTTGAATGACAGAGTTCGCACAATACTGGCTCCTGAAAAAACCAAAGCTCGAGAGTGGATTGAAATTTGTGAAGAAGCGCACTATGTCGGGCTAAAAACAATTGCGACAATGACTTTTGGAAATATTGAAACTTATTATGAAAGAGTTGAACATCTGTTACGACTCAGAGAGAGCCAGGACAAGACTGGTGGCTATGTTGGATTTATACCAAACAATTCAGAAGATGAAATTGATTACTTGAGAATGATTGCAATAGCTAAAATAGGTCTGGATAATTTTCCTGCCTAGAGAGGCTGCATCCACCCTTTACCGTAAACAGATTCAGGAAAAATCATTGGGGCAAGTCCGTGCAGGAACTGTCTAAGTTTAAGTGCCAGGTGATTGGCACTGTGAGTTCCACAGACAGTTCTCAGGAAACCTTCAAGAGTATAAATCTGGATTTCAACAGGAAACCGATACGGTGGAAGTTCCGGCGTCAGATTTGGATATAGAATATCCAGGTCGCCTTTGAAAACCTGATACCCTTTGCCAGAATGCTTGTTAAGTTCTGAATCGTTTTGAGTATCCTTGAAGCTGTCGGTAATGTTACGCCAGCCTATCGGGTTGCCCAGAACATTGTCCAGAAGAGTGAGTAGTTCATCCACAGCGTTTTCATCGTAAACAATGAACATTGCTCCAAGCAGATCGCCAATTTCATCGGGGTTGTTAATTCCTTTGCGAATCATTTTAGATAAAATAGAACCATTACTTTGACTGCGCATACCATCCCAACGTTTCTTCTCAACAACTTTGTGACTACCATCAATGAGTTCAAAACTTATGGGCGTAACCGATTTTTTGAATCGAGAGTTGTAGTAGAGAATATCAATTGGCACCGTGCGGTCATGCAGTTTTTTCTCCAGAAATTTGGAGTTGAATAACCATTGTTGCTGATCATCGCGTGGGGATAGGTTGTATTTGATGTGTTGCTTGTCTTCAGCAATATTAAATCCGATTTCAACCTTATTATTTGCGGTTGTAGAATTCCACAGCCCATTTTGGAGCAGCTCATCAAAATATGCTTTGTGTTTTGGGCCATCCTGAATCATGAAGGAGTGCTCGATATCGAGCAGAAGTTTTGCCAGATACATTTTGCGTTGCGCTTCAAATCGCAGAACAGGATCCTCTGCGGTGAATAACATTTCCATCAGGGTGCGCATGTCATTGCATGCTGAAACTTGAGGGTTGGGTGTTACTGCAGCACATGAGCGGTTTGGCAGAAGTGTGATAAGTTCCTGGATATAAGTATCGGCTTCAGTAAAAACTCTAATCATATCTTCAGGTTTACGAAGATTTTCAGAACTCGCTCCAGGTGGATTGAGCATTCTGGTCATTTCAGCCTGGTAAGCAACGTCATCGTTCTGAATTCTGTCAAACATCTTGCGGAAATAGTAGCCAACTCTGCCTGGTGTTGTTGGAAACGATGGGTCAAGCAGTGGATGTGCAGAATAATTTGGCGCGAAAGTGAATGTATTTTCACCCTCGCGCAAAACCTCTGTATCTGTCCATTGTTGGTTCAAATTAAATCCAATGCTTGTGACAAGTCATCTATAAGATCTTTTGCATCTTCACAACCTACTGCAATTCTGACCAGGTCGTCAGTAATTCCAGCCAGCTCTCGCTCAGCTTTTGGGATGCCTGTGTGTGTCATCGATGCAGGGTGTTCTATCAGTGACTCAATTCCACCCAAGCTTACAGCAAGATGAGGAATTTGCATATTGTTGATCACTGTTTTACCAGCTTCAAGCTCACCTTTAACTCCGAACGACATCACTGCGCCACCGCCTGACATCTGTTTTTGAGCAAGTTCATATTGTGGGTGACTTGGATGACCAGGGTATCGAACCCACTCAACTTTTGGATGGTTCAGAAGGAACTCACAAATTTCAAGAGTGTTCTTTTGAGCTTTTTCCATCCTCAATGACAATGTACGCACACCGCGCAAAACCAGCCATGCCTGATGCGGATCCATAGTGCCACCAAAGTTATAATGAACCTGTTTTATCCTTTTCAGAAGTGCAGGATCTTTAACTATAACGATACCAGCGACAACATCGGTATGACCGTTTATGAACTTGGTCATACTGTGAATAACAATGTCGGCTCCAAGGGAGAGTGGCTGTTGAAGTAGCGGTGTGGCAAAAGTATTATCGATGGCAAGTTTGGCTCCGGCATCATGTGCAATTTTTGCACATGCTTCAATATCGGTCAGAGAAAGTGTTGGATTGGCAGGGCTCTCGATGTAAACCAGTTTTGTATTTGGTTGAATCAACAAAAGTTGCTTCAATTCCGAATCGTGTATA
>JABIBH010000186.1 GCA_018652925.1 bacterium
TGTGACATAAATAAATCGATACCATCCAGAAAAATTGCCAAGCGCTTTTCGACCGAAGTCTTCAACGCCTGGCATTATCATAATCGAGTGCATAGTGCACCACAAAACAGCTACTGTACCAACAATAATTTGATCAGACATCTTTTCTGGCTCTGATCCAGAAGTAGATAAACATCACACCAACCAGTGTATATAAACCGGCTTTAACCGTTGTGCGTGTTTCATCGTCGCCCTGTAGAACCAAAATCAGAAACAGTAAACCTGCTCCAATATTGCCAGTTCCAAGTGCCAAAAATCCCCATGCAGGGAAGCTGCTTTTTTTTGCCATCATTAAGCTCCGTTTCTGACCATGTTTTCAATGCCACCAGCAACGATTACTTCCTGAACCGGTCTGCCAAGAGCAGCAAAACCGAAGCTTTTACCATTCCAGGTTATTGTGGCATTTGCAAAATCGACAGTCATGTTTTCACCAACTGCAGTTTTGTCGTTGTTATCTTTGAATTCCATGCGGACAGCTTCAACAAGTTGCGGACTTTCCAGGCAGATAAACCCGTTGTTAATAGCGTTGCGGAGATAAGTCTGACTGTATGAACCTGCTATTACCATGCTGATTTCTGCAGCTTGCAGGGCAGTAACTGCCTGCTCTCTGCTTGATCCTGTTCCAAAGTTGAAGCCACCAATTATAAGATCTCCAGCGTTTGCAATTTCAGCAAAATTAGAGTCATAGTTCTCCATTACAACGCGTGCCATCTCTTGAACAGTGATGTCTTCACGATAGGTGTAGTCTTTTGAATAGATACCATCGGTGTTGAGATTGTCGTGATCCAGCCAGAGCATACGACCTTCAGTTAACGAGGGGAAACCATCGATGATTTCAACACTACCGGCTGATTTTACAATCTCGTTTTTGGTGAAATTGTAATCAGGAATTGAGCTGTCAAAACTTTCAGGGCCAGAGATGTAACCATTGATTGCAGATTCAACAACAACCGGTGGGCTTGCCAAATAGCATTCAGAATCCGAGTCGCCCATTCTGCCTTTGAAATTTCTGTTTGTTGCAGAAATTCCGACTTCGCCAGCTTCCAGGAGTCCGATTCCAAGTCCAATACATGGGCCACAACTTGGAGGCAAGGCAGTAGCACCAGCATCCAGAAGTTTCTGCCATGCACCCGATTCTTTTGCCTTGTCTTCAACCCACTGACTTGCAGCAGCCAGATAAAGATCAACGCCGTCTTTAATTTTACGACCGTTGATTACAGAAGCTGCAATCTCAAGATCTTCCAGTCTGGAGTTCACACATGACAGCAGGTAAGCTTTGTGAATCTGTTTTTCCTCTGCCTGAACTGTTGCCAGGGGAGTACCGAGTTGAACAACATGAGGTCCGGCGATATGTGGAGTAACTTGTCCGAGATCAAGTTCAATCACAGCTGCATAGTTTGCATCAGCATAACTTGTCAGTGGATTCTCTTTCCACGATTGGATCATCTCGGCAGTTAGGCGCTCATTACTATTTGCAAACAGGCGCGTGTTGTAATACTCGATAGTGACATCGTCACAAGGGAACCAGCCAACAAGTGCACCCCACTCTGTGGACATATTGCTGATTGTCATTCGCGCGTCCATAGACAAGTTAGCAACGCCCGGCCCTGAAAACTCAATTGCGCAGTTCAACGCTTCGCCATTGCTGTACTGACTGCAAAGTGTGAGGATGAGATCTTTACCGGTAACTCCATGCCGGAACTCGCCAGTAAGAACTACTTTCAGCATTGGTGGAATCTGCCACCAGAATTTTCCGGTTGCCCAGAGCGCGGCAGCATCGGTACGAACAACAGGTGTACCAACTGCTCCAACAGCACCATAAATATTCGAGTGACTGTCACTGGCAACACAAAATCCGCCAGGTTTCACAAATCCATTTTCCAGCATCATCTGATGACCGATACCACTACCTGCAGGATGGAAAGCGATGCCTTGATCCGCTGCAAATTTTTCAATCCGGGCATACTTTTTGACATTGGTTTCGCTCTTGTTCTGGATGTCGTGATCAAGGGCGTAAACAGGTTGGTCAGGGTTGTGAACGTTGGCAACACCAAGGCTTTCAAACTTGTTCATAACAGCTGCAGTGTTATCGTGAGTCATGACATGATCGGGAACCAGGGTCACAAAATCACCGGCGTGAAGTTCTGCAGATTCAGGAAGATTGATTGCGTGGGACTGGGCGATTTTCTCGATGATTGTTTGAGCCATTTCATACCTCTGGGAAACTGGTTATGAGTTTAGTTGCAGGTATAAGTTGGCACAGAATTGCCCATCATTCAAGCTATCAACCCGGATAATTATCAGCAATATACTCCGTCAGGTAATTAAGTTGGGCTTTGCGATCCTGAGACAGCTGTTTTGCGCAGTCACCAATTGAAACCAGCCCGCACAGCTTGCCGCCATCCATCACAGGCATGTGTCTGCAATGAGCTTCAGTCATCATTGCCATAACTTCTTCAACATCGTTATCAGGTTTGATATAGATAATCCGATGGCTCATGACCTCACCAACTTTAGTCTCACGAGAGTTTTTGTTCACAAGGGCAACTTTTGAGAGGTAATCTCGTTCTGTGATAATCCCTGAAACAGTTTCACCATCAATGACAAGCAGTGATCCAATGCCGAACTCAACCATTTTGGAAATAGCATCGTAGACGGTTGCTTCAGGCTCGATTGAATGGATATTGCTGCCTTTAGCTGTGATGATATCGCTAACTTTTGTCATGATGACTCCTTTGAGGTTGTTAATAATATAAAGACCCTACACAAAATCTGCTGATTGTGCGACAAGTTTTTTTAGGTTACTTTCAAAAGAACA
>JABIBH010000187.1 GCA_018652925.1 bacterium
AAAACTGAGCCCTCCACTCTATAAATCACTCGGTATTTTCCTGCCATTAATTACTACCAACTGCGCAGTTCTTGGTTGTGCTGTGCTGGTTGTTCAAAATAATTACAGCCTGATTCAAACTACTGTTTTTGCTTTGGCTGCTGCAGTTGGATTTGGGTTGTCTCTTGTACTGTTTTCTGGAATTCGCGAAGTGTTAGCTTTGGCCGATACTCCAAAAAGTTTTCGAGGCACTGCAATAGCTCTTGTGACTGCTGGCATTTTGTCGCTTTCATTTATGGGCTTTGCTGGTCTTGTGAAGTAGGGAGAAATTATGCTGGCTCCAACTGCTCTACTATCTGGAATGGGTCTGGTATCCGGACTTGGCCTTGCTGTGGCTGCAAAGTTTTTTGCAGTCGAGATTGACCCCAGACAAGAACAGATTGCCGACAGTTTGCCTGGCGCCAACTGTGGTGGCTGTGGTCTTGCTGGCTGCAGCGATTTTGCGTCTGCTGTAGCTGCAGGAAAAATCTCTCCTGCCGACTGTCCTGTTGCCGATGATGAAACAGCTCAACTCATCGCTGAAATTATGGGCATTACTGTTGAAGCAAAAGACCCCCAGGTTGCAATTGTTTTATGTCAGGGAAATATTGATATCGCTGCCAAAAAATATCGTTATAACGGGCTGGCCAGTTGTGCTAGCGCATCCCTGCTTGGTGGCGGTGACAAGGGCTGTGGTCAAGGCTGTCTTGGCCTTGCTGATTGTCAAAGAGTTTGCGGTTTTGGTGCGGTTGAAATGACCGCTGAAGGCATAGCCAGAATTATTCCCGAAAGATGTACTGCTTGCGGGCAATGCATAACTGCTTGTCCAAAAGAGATTATAAAACTGATTCCGGCAAACAGTGAAATTCATGTTTTGTGTAGCAGTCATGAAAAGGGCGCGGCGGCAAAAAAGAACTGTGGAACATTTTGTCTTGGCTGTAAAAAATGTGAAAAGTTTTACGGAGAAATACCGCAAATTAAAATCGACAGTTTCCTTGCTCTTGTTGATTACAACAATCCCCCAACCAATCCTGAGGTTGCTGAGGTTTGTCCTGCAGATGCAATTGTTTATCTGCCAAAAGACAAACAGTCCAGGAGAGATATATGAAATTCCGTGGTGGCATCCACCCGCAATACAATAAAATAACCGCTGACCTTTCTATTGAGGCTCTGCCGTTGATGGAAAAATATGTTGTGCCTGTTGCTCAACATCTTGGTGCACCAGGAAACCTGCTTGTTGCAAAAGGCGATGAGGTTTTCAAGGGACAGCCCCTGACTGAAGCATCCGGGTTTGTATCGGTACCGGTACACGCGCCAACAAGCGGTAAAATAAAAGCCATTAAAAACCTGCCTCATCCAATTGGGATTCCAATGCAGGCAATTGAGATAATTCCTGATGAGCAAGACACGCTCTGGGATGAAATCAAACCTGTTGGCAGCTGGCGTGAGCTCGATCCTGCAATAATGAAATCTGCAATCCAGAATGCAGGCGTTGTTGGTATGGGTGGCGCAACTTTCCCAACTCATGTAAAGCTAAGCCCACCTGAAGATAAACCTATCGAATATCTGATTTTAAACGGTGCAGAATGTGAGCCGTATCTGACTGCAGACCACAGAGTAATGCTGGAACAACCTGCCGATGTGCTTGAGGGTGTCGGTTTGATGATGCGGATTCTTGGTGTGAAAAAAGCTGTTGTCGGTATTGAAAATAACAAACCTGACGCATGTAAAGCGCTCCAGGATAATTGTCCTGAAGATCTGGATATCGATTTTGTGATGCTGGAAACCAAGTATCCACAGGGATCGGAAAAGCATCTTATTTATGCATTGACCGGTCGCGCTGTTCCTCCTGGAAAATTACCGATGGAAGTTGGTTGCGTAGTTCAAAATGTGGGAACCGCCGTTGCCTGCCTTGAAGCTGTGCGTGATGGCATGCCGATGATCAGTAGAGTTGCAACAGTAACCGGATCAGGCATCAATAGACCAACTAACATATGCTTTCGGGTCGGAACTTTGCTTTCAGATATTCTCGAATTCTGCGATGGCGTGACTCCTGATACTGGCAAAGTGATTTTTGGCGGCCCGATGATGGGTATAGGTCAGTTTGATATGAGCGTTCCAGCAATCAAGGGAACCAGTGGAATTCTCTGTCTGCAAAATAACGAAATTGCCCTGTTTGAGGGTGGCCCCTGCATCCGATGTGGCAACTGTGTTGAGACTTGTCCGATGGGGCTTGTGCCAAGCATTCTTGGCCTGCTTTCAGAACGATTCGAGTTTACAGAAATGGGCGACAACCATATTGCCGACTGTATTGAGTGTGGCAG
>JABIBH010000188.1 GCA_018652925.1 bacterium
GGAGCACGTCTGGATTTCAGAACAATGAAAGTGGAATCCGGCAGGAGAACTCACGGTGCGGTCAGAATCCAGTGTGTAAGACATACTCCTGAAGGCTGGGTAATTGAGATTATCCCTATGACTTCAGAAGACAATTCTCTTGTTGTTCCCGAGCTGGTTCAGGCCTGGCAGTTTGTGCTGGACGACGGTTTTTCAAAGCGTGAAAAAACAATGTCTAGTCTGGTTTCTTCTGTTGTAAAGCTTGATGGAACTAACAGAACTCCAGTCAGTGACAAGGAGTGGAAATCAAATCCGCTGATAAAATCAGCGTTTACTGACGGGTTTGTTCCTGGCAATGTTGAAGAACATCAACAAGCTTCCCGGATAATTTCTGGAGTAACTTTAATGTGTGACCAGCTTGTACTGACTGCAAATACAACAAATTCAATCGAGCTGCCAAATGGTACAATGGAACAGTCCAGCAACAGAGTAGTGACTGTATCAGTACACAAGGATATTCCACTGCTGGGTATTGCGTATGCAGTTGAAAAACTAGAAATAAAATCGAAATTTATTTCTGGAAAAGGGAGTAGAAAATCACCACCAGCTGAGGTCAGTATTGAAACAATGGAACTGGTAGATTATGGTCTTGATGCAGTGTCACTGTTTGACTGAATGTTACCTGATGTGGTATAATAGCTTATGATTTCGACAGACTTGAACAAACTCAAAGTTGAAGCTTACAACTTCTTGATTACAGAAAATACACCTTGTCAGAGCAAAACAATTGCAAGACATCTTTTTGGTGAGAGCCGCCATGAAGAGCCTGTTGCGCAATTGCTAGTGCGTTCCATTCTGGATCAGGATTCCCGTTTTATTAAAACTCATGACAACAGGTGGGCTGCTGTAAACATCCCAGTGTTGCAAGTGCCGATTGATAGTGCCAGATACGTTGTTGTTGATCTTGAGGCCACCGGTAGCCTGATTGGTGTAGATAGAATTATTGAAGTTGGTATAGCAGTTTTCGAAAATGGTCAAATTGTAAAACAGTTCAGTAGTCTGGTTCAAAGCGATAGAAAAATTTCCCATCGAGTAAGGAAACTTACAGGAATCAAGCCTGATGATCTGGTTGATGCAAGAAGTTTGGCAGAAACCATGTTGATCGTTAAAGAGATGTTGGTTGGCGCAGATGTCTTTGTTGCTCATGATGTGCGTTTTGATATGTATTTTTTAAGGTGGGAGATGCAACGCCAAGGTTTGGAGATTCCATCCATACCTGGACTTTGTACAGTACAAATATCTAAACAATTGTGGCCTGATCTTGATGGATGGCGACTTGTTGATCTTTCTAACGGATTTGGCTTGTCTCATAACCATCCACATCGTGCCGGTGAAGATGCAATTGCAACTGCTGGAGTTCTTGCATATGCCCTTGACGATGCTGCTGAAGTTGGCGCAAAAACAGTTCTCGACCTGCTTCGTTTGCCGGAACTTATCAGTTTGGCTGATGAGAAACCTGACTCCGCAGACGCTGTAGTATAATTAATTTAAAAAAAACGTCTGACCCAGTTGACTATGCATTACATTCGGTATAGTATGCCTCCTGTAGCATTAAATTATTACTTGTTGCTAATGGGCCTATTTGGTTCACATGGAGGATGCAATGCAGCGAGCAAAGGAAGAACAGGAAGTTCTCGTTCGGGATAAAAACTATGTAAAATACGAAAGACTTCTTGCCAGAGCTGAAGAAAATGGCCGGCTTGATGGCAACTTCAAGTGCCTAACTTGCGGTATGAAATATACTGTTAAAAAGGATGCTGAGTGTTGTTGCAGAGTCTTATTGTAACCTCACCATTTATAAATAAATTCTCCTCGAACTGGAGTCGTCTTTCGCTATGATAATCCTGCAATACTGCTCTGTATGCAGAGCTGAACTTGAAATGGAATTAGTCCCTACCTCGGAAGAAGAGGAAGGGGTAATTTGGCTTCAATGTCCAGGCTGTAAGGGGTTCCTGCCAAAAATAAGTGATAGTAAAGATTTTGAATCTGCACTTGAATCTGAAGATCCACCTGTTGAAACTGCCAAAGATCCAGAACCTGAAGAACCGGTTGATAATCTGGGTGATGATCTGGATGATGATGAACTGGTTGGTGAAGACGAATCAACAGCAAGTGCTAAATTGTCTTTGATGGATAAAGAATCAGCTGTCCCTTACAAACCAAGTAAAACTTATCAGGTAAACGATGTAGTCCATCACCTGGCCTGGGATGATTGCGGTGTTGTTCTGGAGAAAGAAGTTCTACCAGGCAACAGGCATGTCATAAAAGTTATTTTTGAAATAGCAGGTATAGTCAGGCTTATTGAAGACAGTGGCAACTAGCTGTGAAAAAAATAGCTTTTATTCTA
>JABIBH010000189.1 GCA_018652925.1 bacterium
CAGAAGTTTCAGCCAGAGTGGTAAAACCAGAAGTAGCAAAATATACAATCGCAAAACATCAAAAGCATATGGGGCGTAAGCTAATCCCAGAGTTGCCGGTAAAGCTTGAAGTGGATTTGAAAATAAGAAGTTCAGACGAGCTGTTTTGATTAATTCGATTCCATAATATTGAAGAACCAAAATAGACAGTACAGAAATTATCAGAGCAACAAAGTGCCAGTAATAAAGCTGCGCGGCACGTTTGATTGTTCGTTGGAACAGCATTTTAAAACCATCACGAATCAGTATTTTGCTATAAACCATACCTGCAACATATCCGGAGATGAAAATAAAGACATTGGCGAAGTCGCAGAGTGTGATTGACACAAGCGACCAGCTTCTGAGAAACAGGTTCCCCGAAATAACAGAAAGATGATTCGTGAAAATTACAAGTAATGAAAGTCCACGAATTGCATCAATGCGAAAATCTCTTGTATTTATTGAAGCCAAAATCATGTCTCCGATAAAACTATTCAAGACCTCTTGGATTTGAAATGGTGACACTCTTCTGGTCGGTTGGCCAGAGAATCAGTTCACCAATATTTACATGCGGTGGGCGAGTGGCGCAGAACAAAACTGCATCGGCAACATCGCAAGGCTGTAAAGGCGGATACTGGTTGTAAACCGGGTCCGCTTTTTTATTGTCACCATGGAACCGGACAAGGCTGAATTCAGTTTCTACCATTCCAGGGTCAACTGTAGAGCTGCGAACTTTCGTGCCTTTCAGGTCCAAACGGATGCCAGTTGTAATTGCATGAACAGCGTATTTGGTTGAGCAGTAAACTGCACCGCCAGGATAGACATCATGACCGGAAACAGAACCAATATTTATTACATGACCGTTATCGCGTTCAATCATTCCCGGCAAAATAGCGCGAGTATTCCAGAGCAGACCTTTGACGTTGGTATCGATCATTTCTTCCCAGTCGGTGTGATCACCTTCTTGCAACGGTTCAAGACCTCTGCTGAGTCCGGCATTATTGACCAGGATTTCAATGTTCTGCCATTGCTCAGGGAGGTTGGCAATTGTTGAGTTTACTTTCTCCCTGTCTCTGACATCGAGCTCAATAGTCAGACACTCAGCCGGGAGAGTTGAGGCAAGTTCTTCAAGTCTGTCTTTGCGTCTTGCAGCAAGAATCAGTTTACAGCCTCTGCCTGCAAATTGTTCGGCACATGCTTTGCCAATTCCACTGCTCGCTCCGGTTATCATAACAATTTTATTCTGCACTATGGGAACTCCTTTGTGGAGTTATGGTGCAATGCAATTGTTATTGCGTCAAGGTTTCGGTTTGGTTTATGATTTGAATAACGAAAGGGTTGAATATGTCAGAAGATTATTATGTAGACGATCAGGGAGTAGCTGGAGTTGCCGCAAATGCATCGGTTGCTGACCGAGGAACATTTATAGCTCGAGTTTACAATCATGTATTTGGTGCAATTATCGCTTTTGTACTGCTTGAAGTTTGGTTTTTTAAAACCGGTATTGCTTATGAAGTAGCAAGTGTAATGCTCAATGGAAGTTGGTTGCTGGTTCTTGGTGCATTTATTGTTGTCGGTTGGATTGCCAGAAGCGCAGCGCATAGGGCAAAATCGATGACTTCACAATACCTGGCTCTTGGTGGCTACATCATTGCTGAAGCTCTGATATTTATTCCGATGCTTGTAGTAGCTGAATACTATGCACCAGGTGCTATTAAAAGTGCTGGCCTTTTAACTCTGATTGGCTTTGGTGGATTGACCTGGATTGCATTTAACTCAAGACACGATTTTACTTTTATGGGTGGGCTGTTGAAGTGGATTGGTGTTGTGGTTCTTATTGCAATTGTAGGTAGCCTGGTATTCGGCTTTCAACTAGGGACATGGTTCTCAGTATTGATGGTAGGTGTTGCCGGTATTTCAATTCTGAGAGATACATCGGCAATTATTCACCACTATCCAACAGATAAGCATGTTGCAGCTTCGCTTGAGCTGTTTGCTTCAGTTGCATTGATGTTCTGGTATTTGCTGAGAATATTTACCAGTCGACGTTAAAAATAGTTATCATACTTGAATGAAAAAGATAACTTCCGTAATATAGCTGTGGAGGTATGAGTATGAAATGGGCATTAATATTATTGGTGTTTTTATTTGGTTGCGAAGACCCATATGCGCCAGGTACAACGCCTCAGAATAATGAGTTTAGCGGTGAATGGGCCGGGACTTATACTGGTGTAGGATTGCTTACTTGCACGACATTGAATGTGAGTGGTGAACAAAGGGCAGTAACAGTTAGATTCACAGATTTAAATAATAATTGGTTGCGTGTTGAATTGTTTATGACTCCGCCAACACCAGTGTCACCTTTATACCGGGTTGAGGGTGAAGTTACAACGATGTCCAGGTTCAATCCAAATTATCAAAACAATGGTCATCATTTTATTACAAACTTTGTTAGAAGTGGAAATGTATTGCAGCCTGGAAGTGGTGTTGTCATAACGGATGTCAATGGTAACGAGCAGTGGCGGATGGAAAATATCAGAGCAGAAACAAATTGACCGCGGAGTTGTAAAACCCCGCGGCCAGATAAAACTAGTCAGTCCACTTTTGCAGCCATGACATGACTTCATTGTGCCACTGAATTGAATTCTGTGGTTTCAGTACCCAGTGATTCTCATCTGGATAGTAAAGCAGTCTCGCAGGGACTCCCATTCTTCTCAGCGCAGTAAATGTACTCAGACCTTGAGTATCTACCACCCGATAATCCAACGCTCCATGAACTACCAGTGTTGGCACATGCCAGTTCTGTACATAATCGGCTGGGTTGTGTGTGTTATATCCACTGCCATCTTCCCATGGCGCCCCGTTGTGCTCCCATTCAGGGAAC
>JABIBH010000016.1 GCA_018652925.1 bacterium
ATACCATAAAGACTTTGGCTCAGATTGGCATTACTACTTTTGTCAATGACTCAGGGTTAGTCAAAGAAGCCGGAAATATGTTCCGATCAGGCCCTAATTCCGGAAATGCGGAAATAACTTTTGCTGGCACTGGAAATAATACTTCCATCCACTCTGGGGCTTTGGAAATGTCGAATGTTGATCTCACAGAACAGTTTACTCAAATGGTCATTGCACAACGTGCTTTTCAGGCGAACGCTAAAGTTATTACAACTGGCGATGAAATCCTGCAAGAACTTGTGGCAATGCTCAAGTAGATTGAAAAAGGAGCTAAAGAATCATGATAAACGTTACGAAACTAAATGGTAGTGATCTTGTGATTAACGCTGATCTGATCGAATTTGTGGAAAGTACTCCCGATACGTTGATCAGCTTGACCACAGGCCGCAAGATAATGGTCCAGGAAAACCTGGAAGAAATTATCCAGTTGGCGATGAAGTTCAGGAGAACTACCCGCAGTCACCCAGTGCCTGCTGGCAGTGGAGGATCAGTTTTCGACGGAAATCACTCAGGGAATTAAACCGCTCCAAGGATGAGGTGAGTTGTGGATTTTGCAACAATAATTGGATTACTAGGCGCTTCCGGGATGATTGTCTGGGCAATATCGACAGGCGGCAACCTGAATATGTTTTATGATGGAGCTGCTATTGCTATCGTTTTTGGTGGTACTTCCATGGCTATTATGGGCAATTACCCGATAAAACGAGTGATTGGTATGGCCTCGATTGTCAAAAAGACAATACTATTTTCATCAGAAGATCCAACATCTGTAATTGAGAAAATGGTTCATTACGCTGAACGAGCACGAAAAGAAGGTATGCTCGCATTAGAAGAAGATTCTGAAAATGAAACGGATCTGTTCTTACGCAAGGGACTGCGTCTGGCTGTTGATGGTACTGACCCAAGTTTGCTTGAAAAAATACTTTTCACAGATATCAACCAGCAAATAACAAGACACAAAGAAGGAAAGCAAATTCTTGAAGCCGGAGGTAATTTTGCTCCGGCATTTGGAATGATTGGTACTCTGGTAGGGTTGATTCAGATGCTTTCCGGGCTTGATGATCCAAGCACAATTGGCGCTGGTATGGCTGTTGCCTTGCTGACCACTTTTTACGGTGCCGTTTTGGCGAATGTATTTTTTCTGCCCCTGGCTGGTAAGCTGGAAACCAGATCTCGTGATGAAATAATGATCAGGGAAATGATTATCGACGGTATTATGGCTATTCAAACTGGTGATTCCCCGAGAATTGTAGAAGAGAAGCTGAAGTCTTTCTTGTCGCCATCGAGTCAATTGAAACTCGATAGCGAAAAAGAAGAAGATGCTGCCTAAATATAGATGGAGTAAATAATGGCTCAAAAGATAAAAAGAGAAGAATCATGTCCAAAGAGGGCTGGATGGATAATGACATATGGCGACATGATGTCATTGCTATTGACATTTTTTATTCTGATTGTCAGTTACTCTACAATTCAAGAAGCGAAATTTGAAGAAGCAACCAATTCGCTGCAAGGTGCTTTTGGCGTTTTATCAAGCCCTCCTACAACTATTAAAATGGAAGAGGTTGTGGTTTCGGAACTTCATAAAAAGGAACGAGATGATGTCGTCTATGAATTCAGTAAATTGGAAAGAACCCTTGTCGAAGAAAATCTGGACAATTTGGTTGACCTGCAACTTACAAAAGATGGCGTGCTGTTCAAAATCGATGATTCATGTTTGTTTACCTCTGGAAAAGCAGAATTGAAGACTGACAGTCATACGATTTTAACCAATTTACGGGAATTTCTGGCAAAATTCAGTCACGAAGTTGAAATAAATGGTCATACAGACTCAGTTCCAATACATACAGTGCAATTCCCGTCAAACTGGGAACTTTCATCTGCAAGAGCAATTTCAGTTGCTCGATATTTTCAAAATGAGGGGCTCATTCCCGACAGGATTAAAGCTGTAGGTTATGGAGAATATAAACCCCTTGCAGAAAATGATTCTTCCGAAGGGCGAGCCAAAAATCGCCGTGTGGAAATATTTTTAAATTTTGATAGTGATAACCCAGCCGTCCTGCAGGAATTGCCTGTAGCTGACAAGGAGAATAATGGAACAGGATGAAAAGAAACCCGCTGAGGAAGCACCAGTTTCAAAAAAAGGATTATTAGATAACAAACTTGTGCTTTTCGGCATAATTATTGTTCTACAGTTGGTAATGGCAATTGTACTGGTAGAGTTTGTCGTAACTCCCAAATTGAAGGCAGTTGCAGACTATAGCCCAGAAATAGTTCAAGAAGGGGTCCAGGAGGGCATTTTGGTCGATTTGGAAGAAATGGTAGTAACACTCAATGATAGAGTTGAGACTCCTGGCTTCCTGAGAATCAATGTTAATCTTGAAGTAACTGACCAAAAAATAGCCGATAAGGCTGCTGAAAAGTTACCAAAACTAAGAGACACAGTGATTTTGATCCTTTCAGGGAAAACTTCTCAAGAGATGAGATCAATTCAGGGCAAAGAAATCGTCAAGGCTGAAATTTTCAAGAAGCTGCAGAGTATTCTGCCTACCGAATCATTAATGGGAGTATATTTCTCCGACCTGGTGATTCAGTAAGAAAGCAAGGAAGCTAATGACAGAAGAAAACACAATCAGCACGGAAGAGATCGAATCAATGCTGGATGAACCAGGTACTGAGGACCAGGAGAGTACTCAGCAGGGTGAACCGGTTTCAACGCCAGTTACTGATGACAAAGAAGATGTGCTTAAGGTTTATGATTTCAGTAAGCCATATAGTGTTTCCAAAAACTTCAGAAAAAGCCTTTTAGCGATGTGTGAGGGATATGCACGAGTTGCTACTCTTGGCATGACCTTGGATTATCGCGCTAGATGCAAGCTGGAGTTCAATGGTTTGCAGATGATGACTTATGAAGAATATCATGCAACTCTTGCAAACCCAACTTGTATTGGTACTGCACTTTTACCTCCTCTTCAAGGCCATGCATTATTTAATCTGGATCTTTCTTTAGCTTTTGCATTAGTAAAGAGGCTGCTTGGTGGCAGACCAGAACCAGAAACAAATTTGCGCCAATTTACCGATATTGAATTGGGAATTTCCGGAAGTGTTGTCAATAACCTGCTTAGTTATCTTGAAGATGCATCAAGTAAATTTATGACGATTCATCCGGAAGATGTCGTGATCGAATCCAACCCGGAATACTTGAATACTCCCGCTGCCGGCGAGACTATGATTTATCTTGAATTTAGTATGGAGATTGATGATCTGAAGGGTAATATGTCACTTTGTATCCCTTCAATTGCGTTTGAGCCAGTCAGAGGTCAATTTGATCCAGCTGAAGAATTTGTGCAAAGGGATTATAGTGGAGTCGCTGTTGAGAGACAGGATGTTATAAACACGTTGGAAGATACAACTACTGAACTTGTTGTTAAGATGGCTGAAATAGAAATGCCTTTCAATATTCTGGAAGGACTTGAAGAGGGTAGTGTCATTGATCTTGGCACAGGTACTAATGATACAATGGAACTTGAATTGCAGGGAAAGCCAATCTTTCAGTGCAAAGCAGGACATTTTAATGGCAACCGAGCTATTGAACTTACAGAAAAAATAACGGAGGAATATTAATGACTACCGAAAATCAGAGTGATCTGCTGACAGTAGACAAAGAGCAGGAATTAACACCTGGTGTCGAAGAAACTTCTTCAGACAAAAGCCTTGATATGCTGATGGAAGTTAGCATGAAAGTTACAGTAGAACTTGGCAGAACAAGCTTGAAGGTCAGAGATTTAGTGAATCTGTCTTCAGGGGCAATAGTTGAACTGGAGAAGCAAGCTGGTGAGCCAGTAGATATTCTTGTAAATGGTACGATGTTGGCCCAGGCAGAAGTTGTTGTAGTTGATGATCGATTTGCGGTCAGAATAACAAAAATGCTGAACCATATTGACCGAAAACGGATATTGATCTAATGCAGACTATTCTTTTGAGTAGTTACAGCAATGGCCTTGGCTATTCCAACTTAAAAGCATTTGGTGCTTTTGTAATTGTGATGGTACTGCTGTTGATTTGTTTGAAAATATTGCAGAAGCTGAATGCCAGCAAAAAATCTGCTGCTGGTACTGTAATCTATAGTGCATCGGCAGGTCCAAACAGATCGATTGAACATATCCAGACAGCCGATAAAGTTCATGTCATTTACAAGAATGATGGTGCAATGGTTGTTCTGGAATCAGTTGCAATTGCTGATTACAAAAAACCAGATGTGAGCTCAACAGGCAAAAGCTCCATAAAGAAATTATTTGCAAGATCCTGACAAATGACCAGTTATTGACCAGTACTTCTAAAGTGTATAATTGATATTCAAGCAAGTGTAGAAATAATGATTAAATAGCAATGCGTATCTGACTTAATTCCAACGTGTTATAGCTCTTGGATTGTTTCCACCAAAAAAAATTCAATATTCATTTCTGGCACATAGATTGCGATTCTCTTACGGAACAAACAAACCGGGAGAGATTCTTAATGTTGAAGAAATTCGTCATAACTCTAGTTCTTATTATATCTGTAATGCAGATTATGCCAGATTTAGTCATGGCTCAGGATGAAGTCGCAGAAGGCCCAGGTACAAATATATCGTTGACTCTGGGTGGTGGAGAAGATGCCGCACGAATGGATGTTGCAGTAGAAATTGTGCTGCTGATGACCCTTTTGTCGCTTGCACCTGCTCTACTGATTATGCTCACAGGTTTCACCAGAATTATCATTGTCTTTGGTTTTTTGCGACAAGCAATGGGTACGAACCAAATGCCTCCCAATCAGGTGATGATTGGCTTGGCAATGTTCCTGACTTTTGTTGTCATGGCCCCAGTATTTGCAGACATTAACGAAAATGCTTTACAGCCATATATGGCTGAAGAAATTACTCAGCAAGAAGCATTCAAGTTAGCCGAGACCCCAATTAAAGGGTTTATGTTAAATCAGGTTCGCGAAAAAGATGTTTCTCTGTTTCTTGATCTGACAAATACTGAAGCACCTGAATCCCCAGAAGATTTACCACTCACAGTTGTAGTCCCGAGCTTTGTTCTCAGTGAACTTAAAACAGCTTTCCAAATCGGTTTTGTTCTGTTTATACCATTCCTGATTATTGACATGGTTGTTGCATCAGTATTGATGTCGATGGGTATGATGATGTTACCTCCAGTGCTAATCAGTTTACCGTTTAAAATTCTTCTTTTCATATTGGTTGACGGTTGGTATCTGATCGTTAAATCACTAGTCTCCGCATTTCAATAGAGAGGTCTGATTATGACGCCTGAAACTGTACTTGAACTAGGTCAGTCGGCACTGAAAACAACTTTGATGATTGCAGCACCGATGCTCGGAGCTGGAATGATTGTTGGTTTGGTAATCAGTATTTTCCAGGCAGCAACGCATATCAATGAAATGACAATGACGTTTGTGCCTAAAATTGTTGCTGTATTTGTGGCGATGATTGTGGCAATGCCTTGGATTATGAGCCGAATGACAAATTTCACGGTTCAAATATTTGAACGAATAGCTACGATGTAGGTTGTCAATGAACAACGCTTTTGATGCAACTTCACTCCTGGTTACCGTAGTAAT
>JABIBH010000190.1 GCA_018652925.1 bacterium
AGGGCTGGATAGTCTAACTGAAAAAGAGAGAGAAATTTTGCGCAAGGCTAGTAACTGATGGATCTGTCAATTGTCATTGTAAACTGGAACACTCGCGAAGATTTGCGTCAGTGCCTGATTTCTATTCCTGCTGGTTGCACCAGCAATGAATGTGAAATTTTTGTAGTGGACAATGCTTCAGCTGATGATTCTGCAGAGATGGTGACAACCAACTTCCCTGATGTAAATCTTATTAACAGCTATGGTAATCTCGGGTTTTCAAAAGGCAACAATCTTGCCTTTCCAACATGCCGTGGGCGTTATGTTTTACTGTTAAATCCTGACACAATTTGCAAGCCAAAATCGTTGTCAAAGATGATTGAGCACCTTGATGAATCAGGCGTTGCAGCTTGTGGGCCGATGCTTCTGGACATTGCCAGTGAGCCCACTTTAAGCTACGGAACTGAGCCTCGCTTGAGCTATCACATGTTTGATCCAGCTCGAAAATGGCATACCATGGCCCGAGTTCCTGAAAAAGGAACAGCAAGAGAAGTTGAGTACATTGTTGGTGCCTGTCTGATGGTTCGCAGAACTGTTTTGGAAGAAATTGGTTATCTTGATGAACAGTTCTTTATGTACTTTGAAGAATCGGACTGGTGTAAGCGGGCAAGAAACGCCGGACATAAAATACACTTGCTTACTGACTCGGAAGTAGTCCACCTTGAAGGCAGCTCTGCAAAAAAAGCTTCACGATTTGCACTCGCACAGTTTTATAAGAGTTACCATCTATTTATAAAAAAACATCGCAACCCGATGGCAATAATTGCTTATCGAGCTGCGATATTCCTTGAGTACCTTTTCAAAGGTACTATCCGATTTATTATTTCCCTATCCAAGCCACGTGACAGGCAACTTGCAACCGATTATTTCTACATTGCAACTCTTCAGCTGCAAAATATATCAGTTACTCCTCCTGGCTGATTGCTTCTGTCCTCCACCACGTCTTTGTTGTGGCCTGCGATATGGCTTCTTAGACTTTTTATCAACCGCAGCAAGCAGATCCTTGCCATTTTTCAAAGAGATAATATTAAAATCTTCTCTGTGGCGAGCAGGATCATCAATTACTTCAAGTGTAATATCATGTTCATCACAGATATCATCCATCAGTTCCTTGCGCTCTGTCTGCAGATAGAGAGCCAGCAGCGGATTACATTGAACTTCAATCTTTTTCTCATGCGATTGATGAACTACGCGATGAACTTCCCGCTCTACTCTGTTAGCCAGAGTATCAAGACTCAGTACCTTGCCTCCACCCTTGCAATAAGGGCAATCATCACTCAGGAATGACACCAGCGAAGGTCTTACTCTCTGCCTGCTCATCTCAACGAGTCCCAGATTACTGATTGGGAAAATCTTGGTCCGTGCTCGATCCCGTTTAAAAGCATTTCGCACTTCGTTATAAACTCGCTTCCGATTGTTCTCGCGTTCCATATCAATGAAATCGATGATAATAATACCACCAATGTCACGTAGCCTCAGCTGTCTGGCAACTTCTCGAGCTGCAATCATATTCGTTTCAAACAGAGTTTCTTCCTGGTTGCGTTTCCCGGTAAATCGACCGGTATTCACATCAATAGAAACCAGCGCTTCAGTCTGCTCAATAATTATGCAGCCACCGCGCTTCATCCAGACTCTGTTTTCAGTGCTTTTGCGAATTTCAGATTCGAGCTCATAATGTTCAAAAATACCTTTGGCATCCTTGTACAAGCTGATTCTGTCTTTCATCTCCGGCGCAAAAATCTTTACATACTTCTGCAACCGTTTGAAATCACCTTTATCATCGATGACAAGTTCATCAATATCATCCTTGAAAATATCACGAATCAAGCCCACAACCATTCCTACATCCTCATGGACAAGGCATGGTGCTGCGCCTGCTTTTTCATCTTTTTTGGAAATATCTTTCCACAAGTCCGACAGGTATCTCACATCGTTCTTAACAGCTTTCTCCGGTTGCCCGTCAGCTGCAGTTCTGACAATGAAAGCACCAGAGTCAGGCCTGGTCTTCTTCAAGATGTCTTTCAACCTTGATCGCTCACTGCGATCAGGAATTTTACGGGACACACCGATATGCCTTCCCGTTGGCATGTGAACCAGGAACCGACCCGGCAGACTTATATCTCCGGTCAGCCTCGGTCCTTTGGTGCTGATTGGTTCTTTGGTTACTTGAACCAGAATCTCATCACCAACTTTCAACATCTTGCCGATATCAGGGACTCTTGTATTTCGACGGCCTCGTCTTGGCAGACTTGGGCCATCAACGGCATCGGCAGACTCAGGATCTTCATGAACCAGATCACCGGCATGCAAAAACCCTGCTCTTTCCATTCCAATGTCGATAAATGCTGCCTGCAAACCAGGCTTCACAGACGACACAATTCCACGGTAGATATTTCCGACAATTCTTTTCGCGTCTGCACGCTCAATCATCAGTTCTACCAACTCACTGTCCTCGAGAATCCCGATACGGATCTCATGAGGGTTTGAGTTAATAATAATTTCCTTACGCATTGTATTTCCTATCTCACGGATTGATGGCAAATTTTTCTCTCAGCCAATTCCGCTGGTTAATTTCTCTGACTCGTAGTAATGGAGATTCAAATTCTCCATCGGGCAGTTCTTTCAACAGAGCAGTTCGCCTGATAACAGCTTGGCGAGGCTCTGAAACTAAATCACCCATTAAAGCAGAGATAAAATCATGCGGCGGTATACCAGCAGAGGTATTACTGCGCCGCTGTGAGTAAATGAACGAGACACCTTTTGCGATGTCCTGCTCAGTATTCAATTTGATCTCTCTAATTAGAGATCTAATGTCAATTTCTACATCACCCTTTGGCCTGCGTCTGATATACTTGAACTCACTTGATGCGAGAAACTTTTCTATCTTTTGCGCAGTGTCTTTCAGTGACGGCCCCTCTTCTGACTCAGGGGGCAGAGTTACTGTGTAATCAAATCGATGTACAGATTGTTCAATCGATTCTGGCAGGGATGGCCCAACCAGTTCGCTATCAATAATTGCTATACCATCTGGAAGCTGCCTGTTCAGTTGTCTTTCCCAACCAGGTGTTTGCTTCTCAAATGCAATATCCATCAATTCATAATCGCCTTCAAGACCAAGTGAAAGCGGTGGTCCAAACTTCAACAGTGGATGAGGATTAAACCCCTGACTGTATGCAGCAGGCAGTTCAGCTCTGCGCAAAGCAAACTGAAGCTGTCTCTGGAAATCCAGATGCCCCAGAAATGCCATATCACCAGTTTTTTTGTAAGCAATCCGATACCATGATTTTCCTGGCGACCTGTCTCGCCAATTGATCCAATGTTTCAACTCCTGCTCAGGGTTGTCCGGATCGCAGTTGCGGGAATCAAATTTTGGTTTCGGTTTTTCAGGAATCAGTTCTACCAGCTCATCGGTTTTGGCCCATACATGGTCATATGTTTCATCACAGGCATCGCAGTTTTCACAACCGCCTTCAAGCCTGCAATCTTCAACCAAATCTGCGGTTTGAGATTTCTCCCAATCCTCTTCCAGAAAACTTCTTGAGACTCGAGCAAAAATATTATCCCATGGCAAAGGATCTGCAACATTACGCTCTTGCAGATAATCATCAGGGTTAATATCAAACTGCTGGAACGCATCTTCCCAAAGATAGATATCCAGCATATCTCCCCAACCATCAAATCGAGCGCCATTTTTCCACGCTTCGAGCACAACTGCAGACAATTTCTCATCACCCAGTCCAATTGCCGCTTCCAGCATCGACACTTTTGGAGCCCGTAAACTGACTTTAATTTTTGTCTTTCTCAGAGCATCTTTCAAATAACCGTTACGACGGTTGATTTCATCTCTTGAA
>JABIBH010000191.1 GCA_018652925.1 bacterium
TAGAAGTTAATGAAACTACTGACGACGGGCTATTCACTCTTGAAACTGTTGCCTGTATTGGATGTTGCTCACTGGCTCCTGTTGTAGTTATCGGTGATGAGACACATGGCTCTCTAACTCCTGCATCAACAAAAAAAGTACTTAGAAAACTCAAACGAAGCATCAAGAACCAGAATCCCGGAGCAGATAAATGAAAAAAATAATTGTAGGCATGGGAACGTGCGGTTTGTCTGCTGGAGCACAACCTGTTTTTGACAAACTGCAGGAGCTTGTTGAAGCAAACCCTGAAGCATCGATTTTATCTGGTACCGGTTGTATAGGAATGTGCTTCCGTGAGCCTCTTGTTGAAGTTCAAGATGGTGATAGCAGAGTTATATACGGAAACGTCACTGCTAAATCAGTAGAAGCAATTTTTGAGAGCCATATTCTTGGCGATACCAGGGTTGAAGATGAAAATCTTGTTTATCTGGTTGAAGCTGACGGCTCTACTGGTGGCAACGATGCCAACTACCTGGATTTACAAGATAGAATTGTATTGCGTAACTGTGGATTGATTGATCCTGAATCTTTGAATGATTACATCGCCACTGGTGGCTACGAAGGCATGCGCAAATCGTTGACTGGCATGACTGCAGAAGAAGTTGTTCAGGAAGTTAAAGATTCCGGACTGCGTGGCCGAGGTGGAGCTGGCTTTCCAACCGGTTTGAAATGGTCATTCTGTGCAAATCAGGATCAGGAAACGAAATATGTAGTCTGTAATGCTGACGAGGGTGATCCCGGAGCATTTATGGACCGTTCAGTTCTTGAAGGTGACCCACATGCTGTTCTTGAGGGAATGGTAATTTGTGCCAAAGCTATTGGTGCATCATTTGGATACATCTATTGTCGTGCAGAATATCCACTGGCAATCCATCGACTTGAAGTAGCTCTTACTGCAGCACGTGAAAGTGGATATCTGGGCAAAGACATTATAGGCTCTGGATTTAATTTTGATATAAAAGTCAAACAGGGTGCTGGCGCATTTGTTTGTGGTGAAGAGACTGCACTGTTCGCTTCTATTGAGGGTGAACGAGGAATGCCAAGAATCAGGCCTCCATTCCCTGCGGAAAGTGGACTATGGGGCAAGCCAACCAATAATAATAATGTTGAGACATTTGCTAATATTCCATGGATTTTGAATCGTGGAGCTGCTGCTTATGCTGCTTATGGAACCGAGAAAAGTGCTGGTACCAAGGTATTTGCGCTAACTGGTAAAATTGCTCACGGTGGTTTGGCAGAAGTGCCCATGGGTACAACTATTGAACAACTTGTATTTAATATTGGTGGTGGAATCAAGAATGGCGGCGAGTTCAAAGCTGTGCAGATGGGTGGCCCGAGTGGTGGCTGTATTCCTGCTGCAATGAAAGATACTCCTGTCGATTTTGAATCGATTCCAAAGACCGGCGCTATTATGGGCTCTGGTGGTATGGTTGTAATGGATGACTCAACCTGTATGGTTGATATTGCCAGGTTCTTCCTTGAATTCACTCAAGAGGAATCTTGTGGCAAGTGTACTTTCTGTCGTATCGGAACTCTGAGAATGCTGGAGATTCTGGAACGGCTGACTTTGGGTGAAGGAAATACTGAGGATCTGGATAGACTTGCAGAGCTTTCAGTACGCATTAAAGAAGCTAGTCTGTGTGGATTGGGGCAAACTGCTCCAAATCCAGTGCAAACTACGATGAAATATTACCTCAATGAGTACGAAGCACACATCAACGATCACAAATGTCCTGCTGGCAGCTGTCTGCCACTGGTCGATTTCAGTATTATCGATGAGAACTGTACCGGTTGTACTCTTTGTGCGAAAGACTGCCCTGTCAATGCTATCGAAGGCAAAGCAAAGGAAATTCACTTTATTGATCAGGAACTCTGTGTGAAGTGCGGTAAGTGCATCACGAGCTGTAACTTCAACGCAATTCTGACCCAATAGGAGATAACGATGGATAAGATTAAACTACACATAAATGGCCAGGAAGTTGAAACAGTTCCAGGCAAAACAATTCTTGAAGTTGTACATGATCAAGGTCTCGATAAGATTCCTACATTATGTCACTCCCCTGAGTTGAAGCCTATTGGTTCTTGTTTTCTTTGTGTTGTCGAGATTGAGGGCCGAGGAAATCTGGCCCCATCGTGTGCAACAAAAGTTATGCCGGATATGAAAATTGAGACCAGGAATGACAGAGTTGTTGCTTCGCGCAAAACTGCTCTTGAACTACTGCTTTCAAATCACTATGCAGACTGTATCTCTCCATGCATGGAAGGGTGCCCAGCTAATGTTGACGCTCAAGGCTACATAGCTCTTGCTGCAATGGGCCAAACACAAAAAGCTGTCGACCTGATTCGTCAGGCTAATCCGTTGCCTGCAGTTTGTGGTCGTGTTTGTGTTAGAAAATGTGAAGTTGTTTGCCGTCGTGATGATGTAGATCAACCTGTTGCAATCAACAATATCAAACGCTATGTCACTGATGCAGACGATGCCTATGACACTATGCCTGTTTGTAAACCTGACTCCGGAAAATCTGTAGCAATTATCGGATCCGGTCCTGCCGGGCTGTCTGCTGCTTATTATCTGGGACTTGATGGAATCAAGCCTGTTATTTATGAAGCGATGCCTAAAAGTGGCGGTATGCTGCGTTACGGAATTCCTGAATATCGATTACCAGACGAAGTACTGGACAAAGAAATTGATTACATCTGCAAAGCCGGTGCTGAGATAAAATACAACACCAGAGTTGGCGACGATGTAACTATTGAACAATTGCGCAAGGAACATGACTCACTGTTTATTGCTGCTGGTGCCTGGACCGGAAAACCGATGCGTTTGGATGGCGA
>JABIBH010000192.1 GCA_018652925.1 bacterium
AATGCTGATTGCAACAAGCGCGATTAATAAAAACGCCCGGATAGACATGCTTCTTACACCGACACTTTCTCCGCAACTGCCTTTGCCAGTTCCAGGAACGCTTTTCTGGATGCAGTTCCCATCTGCAAAGCTGCGGGCTGACCATTGTCTCCGCCAGCACGAATTGCAGGATCGATTGGCAACTGTCCCAACAGTGGAATACCAAACTGATCGGAAACTTCTTCGCCGCCACCGGAGCCAAAGATGTCGCTCTTTTCATCGCAACATGGACAGGCAAAGTAACTCATATTCTCAACAATTCCTGCAACAGGAGTTTTGGTGTGGTTGAACATCTGCACGCCACGACGAACATCGGCAAGTGCAATTTCCTGTGGAGTTGTGACCATCAGAACGCCATCAACCGGCACCTGTTGCACAAGAGTCAACTGCGCATCGCCAGTTCCTGGTGGCATATCCACAATCAGGTAATCCAGATCTTTCCACATCACATCTTTGAGGAACTGTTTGATTGCCGCCATCACCATCGGCCCTCGCCAAATCAGAGCCTGACCTTCAGGGACCAGCATACCCATCGATATACATTGCAATCCTTTTGCCATGACCGGCTTGATTTTTCCTTCGCCCTCTGACACAGGCGATTCAATGATAGCCAGCATTGTTGTCAACGATGGACCATAAACATCGGCATCCAGGATACCGACTTTGAAACCATTTTCCAACAAGCCAAGTGCCAGGTTCACAGCAACTGTGCTTTTACCGACGCCACCTTTACCACTTGCAACAGCGATGATTTTTTTCACGCCCGGCAAGCCAGCACGATCGGCCCAAGGGTCATCGCTCTGAGGTTTTTTCTTTTGTGGCTTGTTATCCTTGATCATGACTTTGGCAGTTATGTCGGCATCGCCAAGTTTTGCCTCAACGAGTTTGCAAACTTCACCAATCAGCTCATCGCGCTCTGAAGTCTGTACAATATTCACAGTGGCCACGTCATCTGTGATACTAACTTCACCAACAAGTTTGATCTTGACGATATCCACCTTGGTGCCAGGGCAAAGTACCTCTGACAATAATCCCATGATTTTTTCCTGAGTCATTCTATCCTCCATATTAACCGTTTAATTTTGTAATCCGTGGGACAATCTATGAAGCTTTTGCGTCTTTGACAACCTTGTCGTGGTCAAAAGCCAGTTCAGGCAGATTTTCAAGGGGAAACCAGCGCGCTTCAGCAGCATCATCGCCACCAACAACATCCGGTTTTTCACCTTCAATAATGGCAGTATAAACAACTGAAACGGTATGCCCGCGCGGGTCGCGCACAGGATCGCCATATACTCCGAATTGAAAAAAGAGGAGACCGGTCAACCCGGTCTCCTCTTCAATTTCTCTATGTATTGCATCATCGGGATTCTCACCGTAATCTACGAAACCGCCCGGCAGAGCCCAGGCATCTTTGAACGGCTCTTTGCCCCGGCGAATCAGCAAAAGTTCTTCACCGCAAACAACATAACCATCGACAGTTAATGCAGGGTTGCGGTATCCCATTTAGGAATATGATTCCAGCGCTTCTGCCTCTGAATCATAGGTATCAAAAACCAGCTTGAGCTGAGTGATGTTAAGAATGCTGTCAATCCGATCGCTGACTTCACAAATCTTCATTGAGCCATCGTTTTTCTTAACTGTATGATACCCGGAAACCAGCACACCCAGACCGGTGGAGTTAATCCAGTTGACCTTGTGCATATTCAGCACGACATCAACTATGCCATCGGCAACAAGCCCCTTGATTTCCTCGTGGAAAAGATCGTGATCGGCACCACCCATAATTTTGCCCGAAAGTTTCAGAACCATTATTGAGTCATGCGCATTTTTACTTATTTTCATTTTTCTCCCTGACTTCTTGAAAAACCAACTACTTACCCCCACAGAATGTACCACATTCCTCTAAGACGCAAGGCCTCTCTGGAAGTTTCCTTAATTATCTGGTACTTTATCACTATGAATATACGGAAATCGATTCTCGCAGGCACCTGGTATCCGGAAAATCCGGATCAATTAGCTGGTATTGTAGACGGTTACCTTGTTGGTGAGTCTGCCAAACCATCGGCAATTGTTGTACCCCATGCTGGCTACAAATACAGTGGCGCAACTGCTGGTTTTGGCTACGGCTGCCTGGTTGGACACTCCTGGAAACGAATCGTTATCCTTGCCCCAAATCATCAACACTGGCTTGATGCAGCATCAGTTCCTCTGGACTTTTCAGCCTATGAAACCCCTCTGGGCAGTGTTGCACTTGATGTAGATGCAATGAATGAACTTGATGATTGTAATGCTGTTAACCCGGTATCCGCAGCCCACGCCGAAGAACATTCCATCGAGATTCAGCTTCCTTTCCTGCAACGAGTTTTTAAGAAAATCCCTCCTGTTGTGCCGATACTCATACCACGCCTTAATCAAAAGCAACGAGATGCACTGGTGCAGGTGATGAGCCGCTGGACTGATACTCTATTTATAGTCTCAACCGATTTTACTCACTACGGCAAAGACTTTGGATTTGCTCCATTCAACGGTGACCTCAAACAGCAGATCAGAGATCTGGATTATGGTGCTATTGATGCAATTTTGAATCGCGACAGTGCTGCACTTCTGGACTATGAACAAGAAACCGGGATTACAATGTGTGGATTGCAGGCAACTGCATTGATGTTGCAACTGCCAGTTGGCAAGGCAAAACTATTGGACTATTCCAGAAGCGGCGACAGCAACAACGACTACAGTTTTTCTGTCAGTTACGCTTCAATTGCGTTAGGTGAATTATGAATAAAACTGAACAAGATTTTCTGCTGAACCTGGCATGCGAAACCATTCTTGCTGGCTGCAATGGGGAATC
The DNA here is from genome assembly GCA_018652925.1 of bacterium. GTDB lineage: Bacteria > Krumholzibacteriota > Krumholzibacteriia > LZORAL124-64-63 > LZORAL124-64-63 > JABIBH01. The sequence goes on from JABIBH010000192.1 coordinate 2,888, forward strand.
ACATCCTGAAATTATTGATCCACCTGAAGAGCTTCTTGAAACTTGTGGTGTGTTTGTAACTCTTCATCGACATGGAAATTTGCGTGGATGTATTGGTTACATTGAAGGGTTCAAACCATTGGTAAATGGAGTTATCGACAACGCTCTGTCCTGCGCCTTCCGCGATCCCCGCTTCATGCCTCTGACCGATGACGAATTTGAGGGGCTGGAAGTTGAAATCTCTGTGCTTACACCTCCTGTTCAGGGAACACTTGCAGAAATCGAACTCGGCAAACACGGCATCATTCTTTCTCAGCAAGGCCAGCGATCAGTTTTTCTGCCACAAGTTGCGGTTGAACAAAACTGGACGTTGGAAACCACAATGAACCAGCTTGCACTTAAAGCCGGCTTGCCTGAGAATTGCTGGAGCAATGGAGAAGGTATTTTTCTCTTTGAATCTGAATGTTTTTCTACGCCGTTTATGGAGAACACACTTAAATGAAAACCGCTATTCTGACCGGAGCGACCGGGTTTCTGGGCAGCCACATTGCAGACAAACTGCTTGCAGAAGGCTATCATGTACGAGCCACAGTTCGTAAATCCAGCAACTTGCAGTGGGTTGAAAACAAGGGAATTGAACTTGTTGAACTGTCGATAGATGGATCGTTCAAAGAGCTGATAGAGTTTATTGACGATGCTTCAATAATAATCCACTGTGCAGGGTTGATCAGCAGCGACAGCATTACCGATTACATTACAACCAATACTGAATCTACTGCTTCACTCTTGAAAGCGGCGCGTAATTGTCAGTCGGTGGAATCATTTTCACTTATTTCCAGTGTTGCAGCTGTTGGCCCATCAACTCCAGGTAACCCGATTACAGACAACACCAAACCAAACCCGATCTCCCCTTACGGCAACTCTAAGCTGGCTGCAGAAGAACTACTTCAGGATCAAACTCTTCCATTCAGAACCTGTGCACTGAGACCACCTGCACTTTATGGCCCTCGCGACAGATCATTTCTGCCATTTTTCAAGCTCGGACAAAAAGGGTGGGCTGTGAAAGTTGGCAAAATTCAGGAGCTTTCAATGGTTCACGGCGTTGACGCCGCAAGTGCCGCAGTCCTGCTTGCTACAAATGAAAACGCACGCGGGTGTTACCTGATTGACAGTAATAACTGTTTCAGTTTCAGAGATATTGCCGATGCAATTTCAGACATCTTTGACAAGAAAATAAAACTTATTCCAGTCCCAGTCTGGCTGATGAGATCTGTGGCATTCATTCTTGGTGAAGAACGGGCTTCCAAAGTTTCCATTCTCTCAAAATATAGGCTGTTGGATGTAAAACAGTCTGCGTGGTGCTGTAAAAGTAACAGACTCAGAGATGAACTCGGTTTTCAGGTTTCCAGGACACTTGCACAAGGTTATGCTGATACACTCAAATACTACAAAAAAAATGGCATGATAAACGAAACATAGATTTTCTGACAAAAAAAAGGGCGACAAACTGTCGCCCATATATATTACATTCAGCCAAAGCTCCCACGGCTTGGACCGCACCCACCGGAATCAGTTCCCGATGAAAAGCTAGATACTTGTTTTTTGGTTTTCTTTGAACCACATTCAGGACACTCAGGCATCTCTTTCTGCAGTTCATTTGATGTTAGAAGCTCTTCAAAAATATGATTACATTTATCACACTTGAATTCAAACATCGGCATTATTTATCCCCGTTTTCATTTTCCTGATCGACCGAGCAGGAATTATTAACGCCTCAGGTAGGAACCCCGAGTCTTGGATAGATATATCGAGTCAGGATGAAATAAATCACCACAACTATCAGAATTGTCTTCATTGGTCCCCCAGTTGCAGAGTTAATTGATTGCTTAAGTATAGTTCCATTCTCTGAATCGTCAAGTTGAGTTGTGGGACTTGATGGTTTACATTATCCGGACACATGGAAATCGGAGGATACCTTGAAAAACTTTGAACGCACATTGATAACAGCTGCTCTTCCTTATGCCAATGGGGATATTCACCTTGGCCATCTTGCTGGAGCTTATCTGCCGGCCGATATCTACACTCGCTTCCTACGTTTAACCGGCGAAGATGTTCTCTTCATTTGCGGCTCGGATGAATATGGTGTTCCGATTACCAAAACTGCTGAAGCAAAAGGAATTACTCCTAAAGAACT
>JABIBH010000193.1 GCA_018652925.1 bacterium
CGCCCGGAGTTTGTAGAGGAATTGCCTGAAGGCAAGTCTTTTCCGATTCCAGAACTTGGGCAGCACTTCCGGCCAAATCCAAGATCAATAGTTCTGCTGTGTAATCGCAACCATGGTTTGGATTATGAAACAATGTTCGCACTTTTTACCAGGGAAATTGAGATAGGGATTAAGTGTAAATTCATTGGAATAGTTGGCAGCAAAGGCAAAGCTGCACGGCTGGCTAAAATGTTCAGCGACCGACCTGATTATGCAGCCCGATTCAAAGATGTTGTCATTCCAGTGGGTCTTTCCATCGGCTCTGAATTGCCTTCAGAAATTGCAATCAGTATCCTGGCAGAGATTATAACTATTACTCGAGGTGCTGATTTAAGCGATGATGGAGCTGTATTGAGAATGCAGAACAGACCTGGAAAAGGGAGTAGAAAGTGAGCTTAATTTGGATTGTCGGTGCTGGAGAATTGGCTTCCGCAGTAGGTTGGCGGTTGTCGAAATCTGGTTACGCTGTAGTGATGACAGAGATTGCTAATCCTCTTGCAGTGCGCAGACCAATCTGTTTCAGTGAGGCAGTTCACCAAGGTAAGTGTGTAGTAGAATCAGTAGTTGGAGAGCTTGCTTCAAGTGATATATGTGATTTTGATTCTGGTGATATCAAGGTTTTGGTAGACCCTGATGGCAGCTCTGCCAGAGGACTCAACCCGGATGCAGTAGTCGATGCCAGAATGCTAAAAAAAGATATAGAATCAGTTGCCTGGCCAGAGTTATTTACAATCGGTCTTGGGCCTGGCTTCACATGTGCACAGAATGCAGACGCAGTTATTGAAACTCACAGAATGGCAAGGCTTGGTGAAGTTATTCTCAAAGGGTCTGCATCGAGCAATACTGGTGAACCTGGACCGGTAAATGGTATAACTCATAGTCGATTATTGCGTAGTCCAGCAGATGGGGTTCTCAAAACAAAGTGCAAAATTGGCGATTTGGTTTCTGCACAACAAGTTATCGGGACTGTGTCTGGGGAGCCTCTAATTGCTGAAATCGATGGCTTACTTCGGGGATTGGTACATTCTTCAGCGGAACTTAAAGCAGGAGTCAAGGTTGGAGATATAGACCCCAGGGGAAATAAAGTAGATCCTGGCAAGATAACGGATAAAGGGTTGGCTGTTGCCGGGGGAGTTTTGGAGGCTTTATTGAGTGAAGGCATATTGCCTATTCGTTGACTTTAAGCACTCAACACTCTATTTTACGACAGACTTCAGTTATTCTAAGGATTTTAACTGCTGGGACATTTTTCAAGCTCATTTTGGAGGCTGCAGTGCAGACTAGATTCAAATTTACTTCAGGTTTAATTTTAAGCATAGTGATAATGCTACCGTTGTTGTTAACAGGTTCAGGCGCTTTGGCTGAATGTGGTGAGGCTCAGCAGATTGAGGCTTCACACGCGTTTCAAGTAGCCAAGGAGTTTTTGATGGCTAAGAATTGGGCACAAGCAATTCCATCTCTTCAATCGGCTCTAGAAATTTGTGATGAACATGAAAACTCTCTTAAGTACTTAGGTAAATCATATCTGAATACAGGTCGTTTTGAAGAATCCATTGTTGTATTTTCAAAACTGATTGAAGTCAGGGGCCGGGCGGCAACTGCCAAAGATCACATGGATTTGGGTAAAGCATATGCCAAAATGAAGGACTATAAAAAAGCCAGACAGTCTTATGTCAGTGCTCAGAGACTTGCTCCGACTGATTGCAACGTCTTGTTTAACCTTGCAGTTATGCATGGAGCCGTTAAAGACTATGCTCGTAGTGTAGATACCTATGAAGAATTAATCGACAACTGCCCTCAGATGAAAGAAAAGGCACTGTCTAAACTTGCCAAAGCTTGTCAAAAAGCTTCTGAAAAAGAACGCAAGATGGGTAACGTTGCTGTTGCAAAAGAATATGATAAACGTTACCAGGAGTATGCTGGTTCTGCTGGAGGATCCGTAGGTTACAAAATTATTGCAGATCGCATGAACAGTGGGGATTATTCTGGTGCAGTTGCAGCTTGTACAGATTTCCTTTCAAAAAACCCAGAGAGCACAAAAACTCATAAAGTTCTGCTTAATAAAGCACGTTGTCTTCAGCAACTGAATAAAAACAGCGAAGCTATTTCCACTTATCGTGAGTACCTGGATTTAAGACCTAGAGACTACAAAGTAACTGGTTCACTAGTTGAGCTGCTGGCAAAAGCTGGGCAATGCGAAGCTGGCATCAGTCTGGCTGAGTCTGTTGCTTCTTCAAACAGCATTGAAGTTTATTATGGTTGGGGAATGGCTCTTGAATGTATGGAGCGTTACATGGACGCAAAAGAGAAATTCAATTTTGTTGCTGCCAACGGATCTGGAAATTACAAGATTTGGGCTACACAGCAACTTGAGCGCCAGGACCAGCTGGAAGAGATTCGTCTCATAAAGCGGCAGAACGCAGGATACTAAACAGTTGCTAAGGTTTTGACCCCGTAGCGCTGTTGGCGTTGCGGGGTTTTTTTGAGTCTGCTTTGACTGGGGAAATAA
>JABIBH010000194.1 GCA_018652925.1 bacterium
ACCACTCCGCCAGATTCAGGTAGATGCTGAACACCGTTTTTGACCAGATTCTGAATTATCCGACGCAGTGACATCGGGTCAGCAATAACAGTAGATTCTGAATTTGTAACAACCTCAACCTGCTTTATTCCATCAACAGTATCGCAAATAATCTGGTTCACGTTGCATTGCTCAAGCTCCGGTTTTCCTGAAACCTTTGCGTAGCTCGATGCAAGTTCTTCCAGGTATTCTATTCCAGAATCCAGAGTTGACTTGCGTTCATTGAAGACTTTAACAAATTCATCGGGGTTGGCATCTACAAGTTGTGCAAGGTGATTCAGAACATTGCGAATTGGCAGGAACCCGTTGCGAACATCGTGATTAATTTGCCTGGCCATGTCACCAAGAGTGGCGCGTCGTTCTGCTTCAATGATTGTCTGACTACTGTTGCGCAGTCGGAGAATCATCTGGTTCAAAACAGTTGCCAGTGCTTTGGTTTCTTTATTGCCGGATTCAGAGAAATGCATCTCAAGTTTGTCGAGATCGAGTTTATCTGCTTTTAATGTGAGGTCGCGCAATGGTTGGCTGACTCTTCCAGAGATAACAAAGCCAGCAATGAAGATTGCCAGCACGGCAATTCCAAATGTAAAAATTATCTGATGCGTTAATTCAGAGACAAGTGAGAACCAGTTACTACGATTCTGCGTAATAATCAGTTTACCTGCAAGCAGGGGAGGTTTGGCTGCTCTGAAAGAAGGAAATGGTACACTTTTTACCAAGTATTTTTCATGGCTTATTACTCCCAGCCCTGGGTCGGACAAGTTGTTCCTGCCTGCGTGAGTAAATATATCTTCAAGTTCATTACTACTGGATAATGCAAAGCCATTGCCAACAATAGTTGCCTCAAGCCCACTGTTTCCAACTAGGTTTTTCAGGAATATGTTATCAATCGGAACTCCACCAACCATAAAGTAATTGGTAATCGAATCTACTTTTACAAGGAATAGCTGGCTGTCCAACTTGGCCAGACCAAAGCCGTTTTCGGTATCACGCAGACTTCTTAGAAATCGACGTTTGATATTTTGTGTATGTAAATTCTGGTCGTTATCAACAGGGTAGAAAACCTCTCCATGAACATTTAGCATTTCAAAAAGTTTGAGAGTGTTTTTCAATTTATTGTTGTCACAGAATTCGAGAACTTCAAAATTGAAATCTGTATCCGCAGATTCAGAAATCACTGAAAGTTTTTGCTCAAGATTGTATCGAGTTTGTTCGAGCTCAAGGAAAGCATGGGCAGTTAGATCATCAACACGCTGTTCGTATTGTTTCTCCAGTTCCTGAGTTGTTGTCTCGTGGATACTCAAGCCTAGCACAAGCATCGGCAGCAATGCTGCAATCATAATTGAGAGTATGATGTTCATCCTCAGGGACACACTTACCTCCATTTTGCTAATTGTTAACTTACTGTAGATAAATTTGTTCCGTCAACAACTATGTCCAAAAGTACACAATAAAAACATGATGTAAAAATATGGTTGTTGTGCTATAATGATGCAGTCCTGAAAATAAGCAATGTTTAACAGGACAGCAGTAAAGGGAGTCGACAGATTTCATCCCCCTCCGAAATCATCGGCTCCCATTTTTATTATTAATAATAAAAAAAAGAGACGACTCGTATGAGTCGCCTCTTTTGTTTGATAAACTGAAATTATTTAACCATCATAATCCTGGCAGTTGCCTTGCGATGTCCAGAAATCATTCTCGCAAAATAGACACCACTTGAAACCGATTGGCCGGAGTTGTCTCTGCCGTTCCAGGTTATCGAGTGTGTACCTGCAGTATAATCTCCAGAGCGCAGGGTTTTAACTGTTTCGCCCCTGACATTATAGATTGCAATTTCAATGCTACCTTGCTCAGGAAGTGAAAGCTGCAATTCTGCGCCACCACCATTTGCTGGTCCAATAACATTCAAACCAAATCCAAGCACAACGCCAACTCCGCTGGCACCAGATTCAACAGTGAATAATCTAGATTCACCCATCAAGCCAAATGCTTCGGCATCGGCAGCAAATGAACGCCACCAGTATTGTCCTACAGCAAGTGCGGCAGGAGTCCAAGATGTCACAGTGCTTCCTTCTGTTATTCCAGAAACTGAAGCAACAACACTTGTTTGCAGTGCGTCGTCGTAAATTTTGAATCCGTACGTTGGAGTAAATCCACTGTCTGGATCAATACTGTTATCGACAACCAGTTCAGGGATTGGTCCAACTACTACACCACCAGCAGGAGAGACAAGAAGCGGTGCTGCTGGCAATACATTTTCATCAGAAACACCAGTAATCAATACATCGTCGATGTGCCAACCGTCGTAAATAACAGAGTAATCAGTTTCCATCATAAAACGCAGGCGAATTGACTGACCGGCATAGCTGTCGAGGGGGATTTCATGTTGAGTCCAGGCGGAACTGCCATCAAAAGAGACTAATGTGCTATATCCGCCACCAGTTGAAATCTGGACGCGACCATAATCATAACCGCTTTCAATATCATACATATGCCAGAAGGAAAGTGTTGCACCCGCAGGGATTGCAATTTCGTTGACCATTGTGGCAGTGTAACTGGTTTGATCAGCATAATCACTACCAGGTGTGTCAGTCAGTGAATAGACTTCAGAATGACTTGCTTCATTAGTGGTATTCCATTGACCAGTTGTGGTCCAGTTACCAGCTCCTGATTCAAAATCATCATAGAAAATTGCAACAGGTGCACCGATTGGATAGCCTATTGTGAAATTGAAGTCCCCATCGTCAGAAGTAACAGCAAAGTCTACTTCAACAACTCTGCCATCAGGACAGCCGGCAGCAAGAGTTACATCGAATGGTGTAGAAGCAAGATCTACACTGCTGAATGCATCCATGTTTCCGATACTTACCTGAGCAGTGTGAAGTTGGAGATAAGGGTCATCACAACTTGCAGTGACTACAACATTGGTTGTGCCGTTAAGCACAGAATTATTTGTAAGAATGAAACTCAAGTTTGCAGTTTCACCTGGATTCAAGTAGGCATCACCGTTACCACCGGAAACAGTTTCGCCAGAAGCATCAATCCAGATTCCGGCAACTTGCATCAGATAGATTGCAGGCCAGATGTTTTCATCAAACAGTTGTTGTCTGCGACTGTCGGCTGGCCAGAACCCATCGCTGCCGCTTCCAATTTCACTTGTAAAAGAGAAACACTTGGCATGTTCACCCTGAGCACCATAAACCCAGTCATTTGTTCCACCATTAAC
>JABIBH010000195.1 GCA_018652925.1 bacterium
CTGGGACGTTCACTCTGGACATGGTTCCCGATAACGCTCATACAATCTTTATGGGTACTGGAACAGGCCTTGCTCCTTATATGTCGATGATTCGCAGTAGCCTGCAAGCCAACAGCGACAACAAGACAGTCATTGTTCACGGAGCCAGACATAGTTGGGATCTTGGGTATCGATCAGAGCTCAGCACACTGGCAACAATTTGCAGAAACTTGACATACCTGCCGGTAATTACCAGGCCACAACTTGAACATGTCAAGTGGGGTGGCAGCACTGGATACCTGCAGGACATCTGGGTAAATGGCACTGTTGCCAAAATTGCAGATTTCAAACCGACAGCTGAGAACTCGCACATATTTCTATGTGGGAACCCAAGCATGGTTGATACTTTGCAGGAAATTCTGGAATCGGAAGGATTCACTGAGCATACACGGAAAATATCCGGCAATATTCACGTGGAGAGGTACTGGTAATTTTTTCCGGGCATAATTGCTGATAATAATACCCCTGGAATATCACTCTCCGATTGCATATTCTCTAATTATTCATCAACCATCAGAAAGGGGTTTGTATGAAAACTGAATGGCATCCAAATTCCTGGTCTGATTTCCCGGTGAAACACGGTCCCGATTATCTGAATCAGGAACAGGTGAACAAGGTAACCAAAACACTTTCCGGATTCCCTCCCCTGGTTTTTGCAGGTGAAGCGCGAACGCTGACGGAAAAGCTTGCGCTTGCCTCTGAAGGCAAATCGTTTGTTTTGCAGGGCGGTGATTGTGCTGAAAGTTTTGCCGATTTCAATGCCGATAATATTCGAGATACTTTCCGTGCACTTCTGCAGATGGCAATAGTCCTGACATCAGGTACAAAACTTCCTGTAATTAAAATTGGTCGGATGGCAGGACAGTTTGCAAAGCCAAGAACCAGCACTACTGAAACTCAAAACGGTGTGGAGTTGCCAAGTTACAAAGGCGACATCATCAACAAAATTGAGTTCGACGAAATTAAAAGAATTGCAGATCCATCGCGGATGTTGAAGGCATATTCACAGTCGGCATCGACATTGAATCTGCTGCGTGCATTTGCAGAAGGTGGTTATGCTGATCTAAAACAGGTTCACACTTGGAATATGGGATTTTCTGAAGACTCGCAAAGTGAACGCTACGCGATTCTGGCTAACAAGATTCAGGAATACCTGCAATTTATTGATGCGCTGGGAATCAATTCCAGTAACTCTCCACAACTGCGAAAAGTTGATTTTTTTACAAGCCATGAAGCATTGCTTTTGCCTTATGAAGAGGCAATGACTCGTACAGATTCTATCAGCGGAAATATCTATAATACGTCTGCACATTTTGTCTGGATTGGCGACAAGACCAGAGACCTGGGCGGTGCGCATGTTGAGTTCTGTAGAGGAATCAATAATCCAATCGGTATAAAATGTGGCCCAACTCTGACTACCGATGCATTGATTAAACTTCTGGATATTCTCAACCCTGACAATATCGCCGGACGAATTACACTGATCACCAGGTTCGGGTCTGACAAAATCAGTACTCATTTGCCTGAGCTTATTAATGCGGTTCAAAAAGAAGGTCGATCTGTAGTCTGGTCATGTGATCCGATGCATGGCAACACCATCAGAACATCCGGTGGCCTGAAAACCAGACCATTTGATAACATTTTGAGTGAAGTGAAACAGAACCTGCAGATTCACAAATCGGAAGGTACGTTTGCCGGTGGTATTCATCTGGAAATGACGGGGCAAAACGTGACTGAGTGCACTGGTGGTTCATCGAATATTGAGGAACATAATCTGACTGATAGATACCACACTCATTGCGATCCCCGCCTTAACGCAAACCAGTCTGTTGAGCTGGCGTTTCTTATTGCAGATGAGTTAAAACAGCGAGACGATTAATTTTTCCTGTTTCAGTTTCAACAAATTTTTCAACAGATATCACTTCTTTGGGTCGTTCATATTTTTCAAGTGAATCAAATTCCACTTCTGCTTTACCCTCAACTATCAGAACAACCTTCTGCCCCAAAGAGTCATCGGGAATTCCTGCAACAAAATATCTTCTGCCATGCAGTTGTGATGCCAACTTAGCTTCCAGAACTTCAGGATAAATTTTCACTCCGCCCGAGTTGATTACATTATCAAATCTGCCAAGCCATTTGAATTCAGTGTCGTTCAACAGCTCAACTATATCGTTGGTAACTATCTGCTCCGGATTCAACTCTGGTGCATGGATAACAAGACAATCTCGCTTATCAATTTCAAACTTCACACCATCCAGAGCTGCGAAACAATCAGTTTTGTTTGTGCCGTTCAGTCGTTTAGCTGCTACATGAGTCAATGTTTCTGTCATGCCATAAGTCTCGATAACTTCTGTTGCAACAGACTGAAGCTTTTCAACAAGTACTGAACTTATCTGCCCACCACCAACAAGCACAATTCTGAATTTATCAAGATGAACGAGACTGTTTTCAAGCTGCAGTGGAACCATCGCCACAAAGTCTGCACCAGTATCAACAGTTTTCGATGGTTCAACAACCTTCAACTCCAACTGAAGTTCCATTGCTCTGACTACCATCATTTTTGCTGCTACAAATTGCATCGGCATACAGAGTAGTGCTGAACTGCCTGGTTGCAGACCAAATGTTTTGCCAGTCATCTTTGCAGAATTGCGCATCCATTCTTTCTGCACTTTGACTGTTTTTGGTGTACCTGTTGAACCTGAAGTTTGCAAATCCATTGTTGGATCGGGGTTCAGCCATTGAGCAACAAAGCTGTCTATTTCATTCCAGATTACGGCTTCGTTTTTACTGAGCATTCCTTTTTCAACCTGCAAGGCAGACGGAATATTATTTGTAAACAGTTGCCCGGTTCCCAGCCCTTGATAACCTTGAGGCTGAAGTTTTGACACCCACCCTGCGATTGCTTCGAGACCAATATTGGATTCCAGTGCCGATGTCACCCACCAGCCAATACCACGTTCCTCCGCAAGTGCAATCCATTTTTCCGATTCAGCAAAGCCACCCAGCAAACTCGGTTTCAAAACCAGATATTGTGGCTTCACTTTGTCCAGCATTTCAATCCGCTGACTCTGATCAACCAGAGGAATCAATTCTTCATCCAGCGCAATTGGTACCGGGGATGTTCTGCAAAGTTCAGCCAGCAGATCCCACTGGCCTGTTCCGATTGGCTGCTCAATCGAGTGCAAATTAAGCGAGGCCAACTTATCCAGTTTTTCTCTGACATCTGATTCAGTAAACGCCCCGTTGGCATCAACTCGCAGTTCAAGATCCCCAGATATCGATTTCAGGATTTTCAATTCCTGCTCAAAATCTACTGCGCCGATTTTCATTTTGATACATTGCCAACCATCCTGAATTTTCTTCTCCACCTGAGAGGACATAAAATCAGGGTCACCCATCCAGATCAGACCGTTGATTGGAATCGGAGATATTGCACATTTTTTCTGTTGTAACATTTCAAGAGCAAAACGAATCGCAGGATATTCTTTCAAATCCGTATCCGGAGACTGGCAAACTTCATCAAGCTTTGCTTCAATCATATCCAGGTTATCAATGCTCAATCCGGGCAATGGCGCACACTCGCCTACCGCTGTACCGTTGAACAGGTACCAGACATCGCGTGTTTTCATTATGCCACGGGAAGTTCCAGCCGGTTGATAAAACTGTAGAGCCCTCTTGCACCAGGTAAGCGGGCCGTTACTCACTGACATACAGCACCAACATTGAGAGCAGGGAAAACAGGAATGTTCCCATCGCCTGTTTTTTCAAGAATGGGTCAAACGATTCGTAGTCATCGCTTTGCAGAATCTTTTTGGATGGTTTGATGAACAGGACAAATCCAAACAATAGGAACCAGATTGCGGTTGGCTTTGGAATAACAAAAGCAATCATCAGCAGAATACCAGACAGGTTCAACATGAAATGATATCGTTTTGCATTTTTGATTCCCAAACGAACTGCCAATGTGATTTTGCCTGCTTTTTCATCTTCAACATGATCACGCATATTGTTGATATTCAAGACTGCGGCTGAGAAAAACCCGATTGCAGTTGCCGGCAGGATCAGTTCCCAATACAAATAATGTGCATTCAGAAAATACGAACCAAGAACGCCAGTCCAGCCAAAAAACAGCAACACAAACAGGTCGCCAAATCCAGCATAGCCATATGCATTTTTCCCAACAGTATATTTAACTGATGCAGCAATCGCCGATAAACCGAGAACAGAAAACAGTGCAACCAGAACAGGATTGAGTCCTGCTGTTCCTTCAACAATCAGCCACACTCCGGAAACAGCACTCAGCAAACCAACAATTATCATCGCTGTCTTCATTTGTGGTTCTGATATTTCACCCGACTGCAAAGCTCGCTGCGGACCAACTCTGTTGTCGTTGTCAGTTCCTTTTACAAAGTCACCGTAATCATTTGCAAGATTGGATAAGACCTGGAGAAATAATGTAGTTACAAACGCCAGCACTGTAACGGTCAAATTGAATTGCCCGTCTTCAAGTGCCAGACCACTACCAACAATGATGCAGGAAAAAGCCAAAGGCAGTGTTCTTAATCTGAATGCGTTAATCCATTTTTTCATGACTAAGGAAACTTTGGATATTTTGAAAAGTCAGGTTTGCGTTTTTCATTGAACGCATCTCTGCCCTCTTTGGCTTCATCTGACAGGTAGTAAAGTAGAGTCGAGTTTCCAGCCAACTCCTGAATACCTGCTTGTCCATCGAGCTCTGCATTAAACGCAGACTTCAACATCCGAATTGCCAGAGGTGAGTTTTTCTGAATCTTTTTGGCCCACTCAATGAAAGTATCTTCCAGTTCTGCAAGTGGCACAACCGTGTTTACTAATCCCATTTCAAGAGCTTGAGTTGCATCGTATTGATCACACAGATACCAGATTTCACGAGCTTTTTTCTGACCGATTATTCTCGCCAAGTATGATGCACCAAATCCACCATCAAAACATCCTTCCTTGGGTCCAGTCTGACCAAATCGGGCATTGTCTGCGGCGATAGTCAAGTCGCAAACAACATGCAGAACATGCCCCCCCCCAATTGACCAGCCAGCAACTGCTGCAATAACAACCTTGGGAATCGATCTGATCTGTTTCTGCAAATCCAGAACATTCAGCCTTGGCACTTTATCTTCCCCAACATATCCGCCGTGACCTCTGACACTCTGATCGCCACCACTACAAAACGCCTTGCCACCTTCACCACTGAATACAATTACGTCGATTGCTTCATCATCTCTGCAGATGTTCATTGCATCGATCATCTGGTCAACAGTTCGCGGTGTGAATGCGTTATGCTTTTCCGGTCTGTTGATACTTATTTTGGCAATGCCTTCAAAAAAATCGAATCTGATTTCGTCATACTCACGGATTGTTTCCCAGTTTTGTTTCCACTCCATTGTGCTCTCCTAAAAAGACTTGAAGACTTTTCTGTTTGTTTCCATGTCTGTGAATATTTCCAGGATTCCTTTTTTGAATCCGATTAGTTCATCTTCGCTTCTTGCAGACTTGTATTCCAGCCCAAATTCATCGGCAGTCAACTCCGCAGTCCGATTATGC
>JABIBH010000196.1 GCA_018652925.1 bacterium
AAAAAACATTTTAAGATCGTTTGCAACCTATCAGAACAATGACTCCAGTGACCCTCGCTACGGCAGAGGCCCAAATTTTGTGACAGTGAATCAGGTACAGTATGCCAGCATCGATGGCACCTGGTGGTTTGTTCGCGCTCTTGATGAATACTGGAAACGCTCTGGTGATGATGAATTTGCAAAAGAGATGATGCCGATAGTTTTCCAGGCATGCGAAGGCGCTTTGGCCCACGCAGTTGACTCAAATGGCTTTCTGACTCACGGCGATGGTGAAACCTGGATGGATGGAGGTGGCGAAGCACATCCCTATTCCCCACGCGGCAACAGAGCTGTTGAAATACAGGCTCTTTTCCATCGGGGGTTGAATGTTGCTGTTAAACTGGCAAATCGATTTGGTGAAGACTCTGGAAAATATCAAAATGCAGTTTCCAAACTGGAAAATTCATTTAATGAGCAGTTTATTCTGGCTGATAGAGTCATAGATCACCTTGATATTGATAATTCAGCAGATTCACAACATCGACCAAACGGTTTGCTGGCTTTAATGAGCTCACCTGATCTGTTTTCAGCCTCAGCTGCTAATTTGATTGTTGCAGAAAACCAGAAGTATACAATAACTCCACTTGGAGTCCGGTCCTTGAATAAAGAAGACCCCAATTATCACCCGATGCATCTGAACCTGGACAAATATTACTACGATGAAGCTTATCACAACGGCGACATCTGGCTCTGGCTTTCAGGATCCTGGGTCTCTGCACTTGCTGAATCTGCGGACGGTTATACGCAAACTGATATGCTGATTACTGAAATCATGGAAAACGGCATAGCAGGTTCACTGAGAGAAATCCGCGATGGTGATCCCAGCACAGATAAAGATGATTTTGGTGGGGCTACTAGTCAGGCCTGGTCCCTGTCGGAACTGTTGAGAAATATTGTCGATGATTACGCTGGAATCAGTATAGATCTCAGTAGTAATAAACCAACTGTTGATGTCAGCCCGTCGTTACCAAAGAATTGGCCTGGAGTAAAACTTCAAGTCAGAATGGGTGAATATCTCTGTGGAGTTGAACTGGACAAAACGAGCAAACTGGCAACTCTAAGCTTTGATAAAGAACCGCCAACCTGGTCATTTACAAGTGGCAATGACTGGACTATAAAGCTTCGCCAGAATTAACATCGAACAGATGGATTCTTGCTGGATCAAATGAGAATTTAACTTCCTGATTAACTTCAGGAGTAATTTCTCCATCAGTTTTCACAACAAACATATCACCTGCTACAGTAAAGTAGAGCAGGGTTTCACTGCCAAGTGGTTCTACAACCTGTACCTGCTGCGAAATATCACCATCGTTACAAACTGTTATATGTTCCGGTCTGATACCAAGACAAACTTCACTGCCAATATATTGTTCAGCTGGTTTGAAGCCTGCTGGCAGAGAAAATTGCTCATTCTCTGTAACCAGTTTTAATCCATTATCCTGAACCAATTTCCCCGAAATGAAATTCATTGCTGGTGAGCCGATGAACCCGGCCACAAACTTGTTCACAGGATGATTGTAAATATCCAGAGGTGTGTCGGCTTGATGAACTTTTCCTTCATGCATAACAACAATGCGAGTACCCATAGTCATTGCTTCAACTTGATCGTGGGTTACATAGATCATTGTTGCACTCAGGCTATGATGAAGTTTGCTGATTTCAGTTCGCATTTGAACACGCATTTTTGCATCAAGGTTTGAAAGTGGCTCATCGAAAAGAAATACTGCAGGGTCTCTGACTATTGCCCGGCCAAGTGCAACTCGCTGGCGCTGTCCACCAGAAAGTGCTTTTGGTTTTCTATCGAGCAGAGGTTCAATATCAAGCAGCTTGGCAGACTTAATAACTGTTTCTTCAATTACATCCGATGAGAGTTTTCTGAGCTTCAGACCAAACTCCATATTCTCTCTGACTGACATGTGTGGATACAAGGCGTAGCTCTGAAAGACCATTGCAATATCCCTGTCTTTGGGCTCAACATTGGTTACATCTCTGCCGGCAATACTGATGTCACCAGAAGTAACATCTTCAAGGCCTGCAATCATGCGCAGAGTTGTTGACTTACCACATCCTGAAGGACCAACAAGTACAACGAATTCACCATCGGCAATGGAAAGATTTACGTCAGCAACAGCTTCCACATCCCCTGGATAAATTTTGCCAACGCTTTTTAATACTACGTCTGCCATTTTTCTTCCTTGGTTGAGTCTTGCAACAACATTACTCGCTTTACTTTGTTTAGACAACCCTGTTATCATTCAGCAACAATAATTTCACTGACAAGAAACGAGCAGAGTAAAAAATGAAACTGGTTTTCGGCATTCACAATCATCAGCCTGTTGGTAATTTTGATTATGTAATTGAACATATTTCTGAAATAAGCTACACACCTTTTCTTGATGTAGTTGAGCAACATCCTGACTTCCGATTTGCTCTGCATATTACCGGTCCCCTTTTGCAATGGTTTGAAAAGAATGAACCGGAATATTTGGAAAGAGTTGCAAAACTTGTCAGGCAAAACCAGGTTGAAATGCTTGGTGGCGGTTTCTATGAGCCGATACTTGCTGCGATTCCGGAAAAAGATCGCATCGGACAGATAAAAATGATGCGAGACTGGTTGAAGAATAAACTCAATGCCGATGCAAACGGGATCTGGGTAGCAGAAAGAGTTTGGGAACCTCAGCTTGCTGGCTCTCTTGCCAAAGCAGATGTTGATTTTGCCTTGCTCGATGATTTTCACTTCATCCAGGCTGGTGTTGACGAAATCTCATTAACAAACGGCCCTGTGCTGACCGATGATTTGGGTGAAGAAGTTTCACTACTGCCAATCAATGAGAAACTGCGTTATTTGATTCCGTTTCATGACCCTCAGGAAACAATCGAGTTTTGCAGAGAACATCATAAACAAAATCCGGACTCAGTTTTAGTAATGGTTGTTGATGGGGAAAAATTTGGTGCCTGGCCGGGAACTAATGATCTCGTTTATAAAAACCGATGGTTGGACAATTTCCTGACTGCACTGGCTGCTGAGAAAGACTGGCTGGAACTGACTTTACCATCTGAAGTCATGGCAGATTACAAACCAAGCCAAAGAGCGTACTTGCCACCAAACAGTTACTCTGAAATGTCTGAATGGTCATTACCTATGCCTGCTGCTGGCAACTATGCCAAACATAGAAAGCAGCTGCTGGAATCTGATGAACTTTCTGAACTGAAGCCATTTTTCCGAGGTGGATATTGGCGACAGTTTTTTCAAAAATATGAAGAAAGTTTGTTGATGCAGCGCAGATGTTTGCTGTTACATAATGAACAAAACTCTCCCGATGCAAATGACCATCTGTGGCAAGCTCAATGCAATTGTGCTTACTGGCATGGAGTTTTTGGTGGGTTGTATCTCCCGCATCTCAGACATGCAATTTATGAAAATATAATTGCTGGCACCAGTTACTCCGGTCCACAAGTAACCGAAGTAAAACTGCTTGGTCACAACCTGCCAGACATGCGAATCGTATGTGGTGATTTAACACTGTTTGTTTCACCCGACAGAGGTGGCTCAATAATTGGAATGGAAGATTGTCGTTCAAACTGGAATCTGCAAAATACATTGCGCCGCCGTGTTGAAGCGTATCACCTGGACATTCCTGATGAAGATCCAACTCCAGTGGCAAACGATTCAGCTTCGATTCATGACCTGATTCGTGAAATCCCGCCTGGCTTTCGCGATGCAATCATTGATGATCTCTATCCACGATTCTCATTGATAGACCGCCTGCTGCCAGTTGATGCGCAGTACGATTCAGACTCAATACATAAGCTTGATCAAGGCGATTTCTGCAACACACAATATTCCAGTTCATTGAAACGATCTGGATACTTCCATGATTTACCAATCGATATTGAAAGAGCCATAACTCCAGGAGACAACTGCTTTACCGTGAGCTGGACAATAACTAATAATGGTAAAAAACAACTCTCAGCCAGATTTATTTCAGAGTGGAATCTTGCTCTATACGACAATGAGTCATTCCTTACCGATGGTTCCAAAGTAGATGACTTGAATACAGAACTTTCCGAGCTGGAAGTTGCAATACCCTTGCGTGATTCAAAGCTGAAATGGAAGTTGTCTGAGGATTGTAGTGTACTTGTTAAGGCTGTGCATACGGCATCGCAATCAGAGTCAGGATATGAAATGACCTACCAGCAACATCAATTCCTGTTTGGAGTTCTGGTGCAACTTGATGCTGGTGAATCAGTTGATTTCAAGATTGATTTTGCCATCAACAACTAGACCAACAGGCTTTGCGCTTAGCCATAA
>JABIBH010000197.1 GCA_018652925.1 bacterium
TCGGCACAGACTCAACGAGTTCAATTGTGCCAGCCAGAACAGGTGAAACCAGAATCAGCAGGATCAGAAACAGCAAAACATTCTCCGTTCAGGGAATTGTTGACATAAAATAGATGAAGTGTATTTTGTACCCGTTCTCAATAAAAGTCAAACCTGCAGGGGGGATTTCAATGAAGTTGTTAAATGTAATACTCGTTTTATTGGTTGCAGCAACTGCAACAGCTGGTCAGTTGACTGAAAATATCAAAGTCAAAGGCGATTTCCGACTGCGTCATGAGATGATTGACAAGGAAGGCTCAGAAATTCGTAATCGACAGCGATTCCGGACGCGTCTGGGAATGGCTGCGCAAGGCAATGAAGACATAAAAGTGAATTTTGGGATTGCCTCTGGCGGCGATCATCCAACATCAACCAATCAGACTCTTGGTGACGGATTTACCAGCAAGAGCCTTATGATTGATATCGCATCTTTCGATTATGCAGTTGCACAAGACATCAGTTTTACTGGTGGCAAAATGAAAAACCCGTTTTACACGCCTGCAAAAACCCAACTGATCTGGGACGGTGATTTGAGACCTGAAGGTGTTGTCTTCAATTACAATTCCGGTGCAGTTTTCGCAAGCAGTGGCGCATTCAGTATCGATGAACGGTCCGATGATATAAACGCAGCTTTGTATGCTGCACAGGCCGGTATGAGCTTTGACATCAATTCAATGGAACTGAAAATTGGTGGCAGTTGGTATAACTATTCTAAATTGTTTGATTCACAGGATTACAATTTGAATGAGTTTTTTGGTGTATTGAATTCACAGGTAGGCGGCAAACCTGCTTCATTATTTGTTGATTATTCAGCAAATAGTAAAGCTGACACAGACGACACAGGTTTTTTGTATGGCGTTAAACTTGGCAAAGCCAAAAATGTGGGTAGCTGGGATGCTCAATGGAGTTATCGTAAAGTTGAAGCCAATTCAGTTTATGGTGCTTTTGATGACGGCGATTTTGCCGGTGGTCAAACAGGCTGCCAAGGGCATAAAGTGAATTTTGGCTACATGTTTGGTGAAAATGCCAAATTTGGTTTCACTTACTTTATGAATGAAAAAATTGAAGACGGCGCAACATACAACCGCTTTCAAGCCGATATAAAACTGAAGTTCTAGTTCACGTATCCAAGTGCACGTAATTGTTCCATTTGTTCAGGGTCGATGCTTTGTTCATCGCCTCTGAACATTGGAGCGCTGCCTTCAAGCCTTTCCAACTCATCTTCAAGCAGATAAATCATCTCAGTGGCTTTCTCCGATTCCGATTCAAACAGATTATTTTGTGCAAGAGGATCAACTTCAAGGTTGAATAGCAGTACCTTCCGCTGTAGTTCTCTTTCCGCTGGGTCCATTGTCTCAGCGCCCGATGGTTCACGGAATATTATCTGCCAGTGCCCCAGTATTGCTGTTGACCAAAGCCTTTTGGTGTCATCAAACTGAGCAAGAGCCAGGTCTGTACCTTGTCCGGTTTTCTCAATCAGTGGCAACAACGATTCGCCTTCCCAGTATTCATCAAACTCCACGCCAGCAATTTCGGCAAAGGTTGGCATGATGTCTATGTTTTCAACAACAGAATCAATAACCATCGGTTCATATCTGGAAGTTGGTGCAACCAGGATTGCAGGTACACCTAATACTTCAGGGAAAACTGATTTTCCGTGACCCCATTTGTGATGATCCAGGAATTCTTCACCATGGTCGGAAGTAATCAGAATCCAGCTGTTTTCAAGTAGCCCATTTGTATTCAACTCCGCAAAAAGATCCTCAATGCCAGAGTCGATTGCTGTCAATTCCTCGCGGTAGGCTTTTCGAATCTCATCCTTCAATGCTGAAGAGTAGCGATTAACCTGTACCGGTTTGTAGGGGTGATGATAGTACGGCATATGTGGTTCCATATAGTGGATATACATCATCCTTGGCTTGCCTGTATCCTGGCGCAGCGATTCAAAAACAGAAATATTCAGTCGCGATGCATCAAAGTAACTCGGGGAGTGTTCAGGGCTGAATGAAACGACATTGAAAATGCGCAACAAATTTAATCGTTTGCGTAAAAAACTGTAGCCGACAAAAGATTCCGGGGCAGGAATCTGAAAATGGTACGGTTCAACTGAACTGAATCGTCGATATACATTTTCAAATCCAAAAACCGGGTCAGTTGCAAGAGTATTTGATGTAAACATATCGGTTTGATAACCGCCAGCCTGCAGTATTTTAGGGAGGCAGTTGATAGAATCAGAAACCTTGACCGTTGCTTTATCTTTACCAGTACTGATAGCCAGGTTGTAGCAGCCATGCTGAGCAGGATACAACGATGTGAAAAATGAAGTCACCGAAGGTCTGGTCGCAGATGCTACAGTATTGTAGTTGGAGAACTGGATATTTTCCTGAGCCAGCTTCCAGAGGAAAGGCACATTTTGTTGTGTAAAATCGTCTCGACGGAACGCTTCAATTTTCAGGACGATAAAGTTGGGTGCAGAATCATTAGGCTCACCTTGTTCAACAGTAAGCTCTTTTTCAGGTGCGCGTTGTTGATCAGAATCAAAAACACTTAATACATTGATATTTGGTCCCCATACAAGAGCCCAGATGAGAAAAGAAATGAATGAAGTCCCGGTCAGGCCTGGCCATCGGAAAGCTCTATTTAAAGCTCTGACTTTGATTTGAGTTTTTGATGATATGAATTTGGCCAGAACCAGGAAAACCCAAAGCCCA
>JABIBH010000198.1 GCA_018652925.1 bacterium
GCGAATCGACGAGCCAAGTGTGAGCCGATAATAAACTCTTCTCATAAAGTCAACTGTATCCGGGAACAGATGAAAGGCGATATCGTGAACTGTCACTATGAACTGGCAACTTAAATGTAAAGAAGCTGGCATCGTCATAAAATGTACAAGATCGACATCGAGCTTTTTAACAAGTTTTGGAATTTCAAGATGTGTTGCAAAAAGACGTTGCAGAAAACCGGAACCACAATGCTTCACCTGAACAACATCCCAGTTCTTTTTGTCTTCAAGGAAATCAAAATGAGTTCGATTGGAAACAGCTACAGTGAAACGCAACGGAGTTTCGATTTTAGACAGATTGGATATAATCTCCAGTACAGATCTGCCAACTCCTGTCGGTTTAGACTTGACGACTGTGGCATCGAGCAAAACATGCTGCTGTTTTGAAGTCACTGTTCACCTCTGTAAAGCAAAACCAGAAGCAATCCAAGCGCCACCCAGATGTGAGGTACATTGTACTGGGAAAATGTAAGCATCTGCACAAACACACCTGCAAAAGAACTTGAAGCAACAACAATTTGAAGTTGGCTGTTTCGACTATCATGTGTGAGCCGTAAAAAAGTTTTTTGTACAACCTTTGCAAGACCAAACACAAATAACCCGAAACCGAACAATCCAGTTTCAGCTAATATTTTCAGAGGGAAGTTATTTACAACTGGCCATGTAAACTGGCTCTGCAAACCGAGCGGATCAACAAGAATATCAAAATGAAAAGCGAACTGCCCCCAACCAATACCAACAACAGGGCTCAGCAAAAAAGCTCGCCAGGCAGCTTGCATTGAATATAAACGAGTCAGGTTTGACCAGTCTGTGGTGTCAAATGTTTGCAGCAATCTGGCATATAATGTTTCAATAGGCGCAATAAAGGAAACCAGGACTAATACAGGAATGGCTATGCCCAAAACGGGCAAAAAAGACTTAAAACTAATCCGTGGCAAAATTCGGGCATGCTTGAGTAAGACAAGTGCAGTCATAGCTGCTGCTGCTGCTCCAAGCCACGCACCTCTGCTCCAGGTAAGCATTAACATCAAGACCCCAATAGCAAGGAGTGTAAACCTGATACTTCTGCGCCAGGGCTGTATTATCAACCATGGAACCACCATCACCAGATAATTCCCAAGCAATAAAGGTTCACAAGCAGTACCTCTGATTCTGGGAATACCACTCATTGTTGAACCAATTACCAGCTCTTCAGAACCAGACAATATTGACGGATTGGAAGTAAATATCATTTCCAGATAATCAAACCATGGTAGCCACCCGTTAAAAGCCATCGTTTGCAAAATTGAATAGCCAAATTGAAACAACAAACCATAAGCCAGCCAATTAAAACAGCTGGAGCCGGTTTTCCGATAATAGAAAAATGGAATCATCGTAATTCCAATCATTATCAATAGTTGAATAAACTGTTTGAAATAACGGCTCAACGCAGAAGAGTAATCGACAATGCCAGGCTGTATAAACAGACCGGCCCCGAGAATAATAATTGCTGAAACCAGGATACGAGCATACGACTTTTTAAAAACTTTCTTGATGTTCAAAACCAGTAGCAAGGCAGCCAGAAAATAACTGACCTGAAAACCGGCTCCGGTGTCTACGCCGGTTAAAGTTTTTACAATGCCCAGCCCAATCCATGGCAGAGTGAACATCAGAGCATTAAACAAAAATGTTTCGATTTTAAATCTCATGAAGATTGCAGCTTTTTGCGGGAACGATTCATTAGTATCGCGATAAATATAACCATACCAGCCAACAATACGAAACTTGAGTTACTGCTCTTTTTATTGCCACTAATAATTTTCAGATCAATCCGACCATTGGCAATTTCCAGAACTCCCTCACACGCAACCAAAGTAAAATCTTTTGCAGTGATAACCAGTGGCGTATCGAAACTATATTTTCCGTTCTGGAAAACCAGTTCCCTGCCATTGCTTATTCCCACCAGGTTGACATCGTAAACAACTGTCAGATCATTTAAACCAAATGTTCCAATATCTGCATCAGAAGAAAAAAGGAAAGCACCTGTTTCCCAGGTTATAGAACCATTTTCTCCAACAGAATTCCAGTGGAAGGCTGTTGAATCACATGCAGATTCGATAACCATAATTCCAGGATACTCTGGCGACAATTGTTTGCAGATAGCTGGAACGGTTAGTAACAGACTGCAGAGCAGGCAGGTTGTAAATAGTTTCATCATGACCGAAATTTACACCTGCCTGCCAATATGGGCAATCAATAAGATGTTAAATACCGGTCAATTTCCCACTGATGTACTGTTGAAATATATTCACTCCAGGTTTTCCCTTTGGCAACGATAAACTGGTTAAATATATGTTCACCAAGAGTTTCCTGCATGAAACTGCTCTTTTTCATCAACACTATTGCCTCGTTTAAATCAACAGGTAACTGTTTAATTTTCAACCTGCTTTTTTCACGTTGGCTCATTTCAAAAATATTTTTGTCAACTGGAGCACCGCAATCGATCCCTTTTTCGATACCATCTGTCCCAGCTGCCAACATCACTGCAAAAGCAAGATATGGGTTGCAACTTGGATCCGGCATTCTCACTTCAACTCGAGTGCCCATGCCTCGTCGGGCTGGAACCCGTGCTAATGGAGAACGATTGTGCTCCGACCAGGCCACATTTACTGGAGCCTCAAAACCGGGAACCAATCTCTTATATGAATTTACAGTTGGATTAGTCAAGGCAACCAGAGATCGTGAATGTTCCAGGATACCACCGATGTAACTTCGGGCAATATCACTTAACTGGAACTCGGCATCGGGATCATAAAACGCATTGACAACTCCATCTTTTGTGTCGCGCAACAATGATTGATGTGTATGCATACCTGAACCGTTGACACCATATATTGGCTTGGGCATGAAAGTAGCGTGCAAACCAAAATCCAGAGCTATCTTTTTAACGACCATCTTGAAGGTCATGACATAATCTGCTGATTGCAGTGCATCTGTGTATTTGAATGCTATCTCATGCTGCCCAGGAGCAACTTCATGGTGCGCAGCTTCAATTTCAAACCCCATGGCCTCAAGGGCGTGAACAATTTCCCGTCGTGCATCTTCACCTTTATCAACCGGCAACAGATCAAAATATCCGCCAGCATCGTGAGTTTCAACAGTTGGGTCACCATTCTGATTTCTATTAAACAGGAAAAATTCCATCTCAGGCCCGCACACAGGTCTGTATCCCATCCCTTTGAGCTTCTTTACAGCTAACCTCAAAGTTAAACGTGGGCATCCGCTGAAAGGAGTGTGATCTATGTTGTAGACGTCACATATCAATCTGGCAACTTTACCTCTACTCTGTTCAAAAGGAAAAGTGACATAAGTATTAAGGTCTGGTACCAGCAGCATATCAGACTCTTCAATTCTGCTGAAACCTTCAATAGAAGAACCATCAAACATAATTTCACCACGCAAAGCCTTCTTAAACTGACTTGCTGGTATTTCTACGTTTTTATTATGCCCCATAATATCCGAAAACATCAGGCGCAGGAAATGAACCTCTTCATTTTCCATACGTTCAAGCAGTTTAGTGCGTTCTTCTTTGCTGGCTATAATGCCATCTGCAAATTTGTTTGCGTATAATTCTGACATTGCGTGCTCCTTGTTTTGCGCATTTTCGACATTTCGCTGTCCTCACTTGCGCTATAATACCCTTATGCGACACACTCCGCAACCCAAATTGTGCATTTTATGCAATTATTGTTGCAATTTGATTATTATCGGCAAACAGAACATAAATATTAGCCAAAAATTATGAATTGGCGTAATATATGCACATTAGGGATAAGGATATCCTTAACATCAACAGAAGGAGCTTCGATGTCTGCCCCTACACTTAATGGTGTCAAACTGGATTCAATGACCGGACGATGCTTCCTCCTCGACACAAACGTACTTCTCCATGACGCTAATGCTCTTGAAGTATTCGATGAACACAACATAATTTTGACTGTCGATGTGCTGGAAGAACTTGATCATTTCAAGAAAGATAAAACTGAACTTGGTAGAAATGCACGCCACGTCATACGTAAAATTGACGAACTACGATCTTCTGGAGCTTTGAAAGACGGAGTAGTTCTTCCCGGTGGCGGCATGCTATTTGTTCTTGTTGATAATTATGTTGATTATCTTCCCCGCGGTATGGATGGCTCAATTCCTGACAACCGTATCCTGGCAACTGGCTTATATCTGATCGAAAATAAGATAGACCTTACTTTTATTACCAAGGATATCAACGCTCGCGTCAAAGGCGATGCACTTGGACTAAAGAGTGAAGATCTGAAAAGCCAGAAAATCAACTTTGATGAATTATACACTGGCTGGGCGGAAATTCAGTGTGACACTGAAATAATTGAAAAGTTCTACCAAGGCGAAGATATTCAATTTGATGGTGAATATTATCCAAACCAATTCGCATTATTACGCGACAACAGCAACCCTAAACATACAGCGATGGGAATTTTTCAGTCTGACAGTAAAACTCTCGAGAAACTACAACATACAGAGTCTCACCCTTGGGGCTTGTCAGCCTTGAATATGGAACAGCACTATGCAATTGAGCTGTTGCAACGTCCCGATATAGAACTGGTAACCATGCTTGGTCAGGCTGGCACTGGTAAAACTCTTCTTGCTCTGGCAGTAGGTTTACAAAAAGTAGTCGAAGAGAAAAAGTTTCGCAGGCTCATGGTATCACGTCCAATCATGCCACTTGGAAAAGACATCGGTTATCTTCCAGGCACAAAAGAAGAAAAAATGGAAACCTGGATGGAACCGATTGTTGACAACCTGCAGTTTCTTGTAGATCCACAACTGGAACAATCATCCGATAAAGTGAATTACCTTTTTGATTCTGGCGTAATTGAAGTTGAAGCAGTCACATACATCCGTGGCAGAAGTTTGCCACAGCTCTATATTTTGATTGATGAAGCACAAAACCTGACTCCGCATGAAATTAAAACTGTAGTTAGTAGAGCAGGAAAAAATTCAAAAGTGATTCTGGCTGGTGATGCATATCAAATTGATAACCCCTACCTTGATGCCAGTAGTAACGGGTTGACCTATGTAATCGACAGGTTTAAAGGACAACCATCATTTGGTCATATTACACTGGCAAAAAGCGAGCGTAGTGAGTTGGCAA
>JABIBH010000199.1 GCA_018652925.1 bacterium
AATACCTCTAGCCATAACAAGCAAGTCAAAAGCGACTTTCAAATCACGAGATTGTTCACGAGGGTCAACATTTACATATTTAAATTTTTCTCCAATACCTGTAGGGATATAGCTAAAAATTTTATAAAGTCTTAACAGCTCAGCTTTTGTTGCATATTTTGAAAAGTCAGTTTGATATGTTTGCAGAATAGAAGCGTGGGTGCTTTGAGCTGATTGAAAGCCATCTTCCAGAAAACACAAAACGGCTTCAGGCATTCCTCCAACAAGAATATAATTTCGTAGATGTTGAAGAAGAAGATTGTGTGCAGTAATCGGAAAGTCATCACCAATATTAAATGTGCGAATCAGATCTAGCAGGTGTGCTTTTTCAGATGCTTCTAAAAACTCCTCAAATGTCATCGGTTCAATATACAGAAATTCAATTCTGCCAACAGGCATTGAGAGGCTTGTTTCACCTAAAGCAAATTCCAATAACGATCCTGCCGCAATAACAGGAATATGAGGATAATTCTCATAGAAATATCTTAACGTATGTATCGCTGCAGGAGTTGCTTGTATTTCATCAAGAAACAGAATCTTGTTTTCCCCAATGAAAGATCCCTTTTCTATCGCAAATTCAAGAGCATGAATAATTTTTTCCATATTATTGGTTGCAAAAACGTCAGCTAGTTCAGGGAATTGCTCCAGGTTAATTTCAAACAGATCAAGATTATTGTTTTTCGCAAAATCTCTGACAAGAGTTGTTTTTCCAACCTGTCTTGCCCCACGAAGAACCAGAGGTTTTCTTCGTTCAGATGAAATCCATTCTGTTAAATACGATTCTGCATGTCTTTTCATAATATTTACCTCCAAACAGGGGTCTGTTATCTGCATGTATTGCAGATAACATGGGTGTATATTCTGCAATATGTAACATAATACACCCAAAATATATGTTTTGTCAACTCTGGATAACTTAAGCTTTCATAAAGTCCACAACAAATATAAAATTCCATAAACTTTGTAGATAACAATTGAAATATGCTCCAATCTCTAAATAACCCCAAAATCCATCACTTAAATTTTCAATTTTATCTACGAATTATTTACAAATTCCTAATTTTTCAGAAAAAAGCCCCCTGTTTCATGCAAAAACTGCAGAAAACAGGGGGTTGTTCCAACAAACTCTACTTCACCAACTGTACCAATGTCTCAACATGCCCGGTTTGTGGGAACATGTCCAAAACTTCAGCTCTTTTGATGGTGTAGCCATCAATAGCCAGCTCCTTGCAATCTCTTGCCAGAGTTGCAGGGTCGCAGCTCATGTAGAAAATGTTTTTTGGAGCCAAGGCGCGAAGGTCATTGGTAACATGTTTGCCAAGACCAGAGCGCGGGGGATCTACAATTACGCAACCGTTGGCAAGGATACCTGGAGTTTCAAATTTCCACTGTTTGGTAACCTTTTCAACATCGCCACGGATGACTTTGCTTTTATCGCTCATGCCACCTTTGCGTGAGATGTTGTTCTTCAAATCTGCGATTGCAAACTTGTCATCTTCAACAGCGATGACTTTTCCAAAGTTATCACCAAGTGCCAGAGCAAAAAGACCAACACCGGAATAAAGGTCTGCAAGAGTAGCGTTTTCGCCACCGATTTCATCCTGCTTCATCCAGTCTTTCAATGTATCAATAGCGTGGCTTGCCACGGCGTAATTAATCTGGAAAAAACTGCCGGCGTGAACTCGCCAGGTGCAACCCGCAAGCCTGACCAGAATATGATCTCTGCCCCAAACAGGTTTGTTGTTGAAAGTGATTCCAACACAACCTTCATAAGGTGGCTCGCCCTTGTAATCTTTGATTACAGCTTTAAGTGTGCGGATTTTTGAAGGGGCAGCATAAAACGCAACTGTTGAGCCGCCTTGTCCGTCGAGTCTGATTGAGGCCTGTTCAGCAGGTGGAGCAGTTATCAACCATGGTAGGATTGTTTTGTTGAACAGTTCTGGCATTAGCCCGTGTTCTTCAATTGGAATTACATCGTGTGTGCCCTGGCGAATTACGCCCCAGAACCCCATGTCATTGCGTGTAATTCTCACTTTATTGCGATAGCCAAGTTCTTGCCCAATTGCCTGTGGGCCGACAAGAATATTGTCGATTTCCACACCGGCCTGGCGCTTGAAACAGTCCAGCACAATCTCTCTTTTGGCACGACGCTGTGCATCGATGTTCATATGCTGCAAACCACAGCCACTGGCAGTTCCGATGTCGCCAAGTGGTGGTTCTATACGATCTTCAGAGGCTTCAATAATCTCCACAACTTCTGATCTGGCAAATCCCTTCTTCCGCAAAACGGTTTTTGCCCATACAGTTTCACCAGGGATGACTCCAGGCACAAAGATTGCTTTGCCTTCATGGCGGGCAAGCCCGTCGCCACCGGTGATCAGTTTTTCAATTTTTAGTTGGAGAATTTCTTTGTCGGTCGTCATAATATTTCCTTTGGGTTGAGAGGAACGACTTCTCACGAACGGGTAACTTAGTACAGTTTCTGTTGTTTGACAAATCGAGTTGGTTTTTTTGCGTAAATTGACAGGCATCCTGATCCTTTTTTTACTGATGTCCGGGTGTGCTACACAGCGCCGTGGACCGCTGCCTCCAGTAAATCAAAAACAGGAACGATCACAATCACAACCCAAAAAACAGGTTAAAAAAGGTGACACCGACCTTGTCTGTGATCTGGCGCAAAGCTTTATCGGTCTGGACTATGTCTGGGGAGGATCAACGCCAAAAGGATTTGATTGCAGCGGATTAACTCAATATTGCTACAGACAGGTCGGCGTAAAATTACCGCGCAAAGCAGTTGCCCAATCTTTGACCGGGCAAAAAGTACCTCTGAGTAAACTGGAAAAAGGGGACCTGCTGTTTTTCAAAATCGATAGCAGAATAATCACCCATGTTGGAATGCACATCGGCAATAACAGGTTTGTTCA